>NZ_AKZL01000115.1:0-12251 GCF_000282755.1 Shewanella sp. POL2 | reverse complement strand
CCCACCGAAAAAACAGCGATGGCGCAAATGCCCACGTAAATCGGGATGACTTAAGGATTCAGCACCTTCGGTATGTAACTGTAATAAGGTGAGATTTTCAAGGGTGAGCGCATGTTTTGCCAGCGCATCTAATAAGACTTTTGGAGTTGCGCCCATGGAATGGGTCCACAGGGTTTCGCCACTTTGGATCAGTGAAACCGCTTCGAGGGCACTTTGACACACAATCGCAGGCATACAGAATTCCTTCGCTAAGCTAAATCTCTATTCCTTTTGTGTATGATGCAACGTTGATACGCATCGCGCTGCTCAGCCGAATAGGCCTTCACATTCACTGAGCTGATAACCTCAGGTATCGATTTACACAAATCGGTCTGCATAAATCGCGCGAAGGGACACACTAAGCCATCACATAAAAGGAACATTTTGTTAGCAGCAGTGTAAGCGAGTTCTAAAGTAACTAACATCCATTTCAACTACTTAGTCCAAATCTTTACGCATAATTTGCGTTAAATCAAAACTCGCGCCTAAAGCGTGAGTCAGCCCCTTAATCCAGACGTTTGGAAAAGCGCAGGCTTGCCACCAGCAGCCCCAAGCAGGTAAAACCAATCATCCACAAGGCATCAAATTGCAAGTCACTCACCTCGGCATCCCGAAGCACAATCGCGCGGGACATGCGCATAAAGTGAGTCGCGGGTAACGCCTCGGCAATCCACTGCGCCGCTACGGGCATGGCCTCGTAGGGGAACATAAAGCCCGACAACAGAATCGACGGCAGCAGGATAAACACCGTCATCTGCATCGACTGCAACTGGGTTTTCGCTATGGTCGAAATCACTAGGCCTAAGGTCAAACTGGCGCAAATAAACAACATGGCCGCCAGCGCAATCGAGTCCAACCCACCGCGGATTGGCACGGCAAACAGCAAATGCCCAGCGGTAAGAATAATCGCCAATTGCACAAAGCCCACTAATACATAAGGGATGATTTTACCTAGCATTAGCTCGAGCGGCCTTACCGGCGTGGTGATTAAAAACTCCATATTTCCCTGCTCACGCTCGCGCACAATCGCGGCCGAGGTAAACATCACCATGGTCATAGTCAAAATCACCCCCAAGAGGCCGGGAACGATATTCACCACAGAACGCTGCTCAGGGTTAAAGTATTGCACCACCTCAAAACTGGGGGGATTCGATTTGACCGTCCTGCCCGCGATTTCATCGAACGGCATTTGCCTTAAACTGCGAATGGTGGAGGCGACCACGGTATCCGAGCCATCCACTAACCATTGCCCCACGGGCTCGGCAAAATAGGCCTGCCCCGCAAAGGCGGGATGCCGTACTAAACGCTCGTCGAGATCGGCGCCTAAATACAGCACGGCTTTCACTTCGCCCCGTGTGATGGCCGCATCCGCCTCGGCGGCGCTCAAATAGCGATGTTTAAAATCAACTACTTGGGTCGCTTCTACCGCCTTAACCAAGGCGCGGCTATAAGCTGAATCGCTTAAGTTCACTAAACCTGCGGGCAAATGGCGCGCATCGGTGTTGATGGCATAACCAAACAGCATTAACTGCACTAAGGGGATCATCACTATCATGCCGAAGGTCATGCGATCCCGCGATAACTGTCTGAGTTCTTTGACCACTACGGCCCAAATTCTACCTAGCATCTTGAGCCTCCACGGTCGTGGCCTCACTGCCGTTTGGCGGCGCCAGTTGGGCACGTCCGCCCGTGCAAGTCACAAACACATCCTCAAGGCTTGGGCGCACCTCGGTCAGTGCCCGCCCCGCTATCCTTGGGCTTAACCAAGCCAGCGGATCTGCAATCGAACTTTGCACTAAAACCCGTAAACGGCTGCCAATCTGCGCCGCCGATAACACGTTAGCGTCGCTTATGAGTGATTGTTTTAGTGTGCGTAAATCATCCCCCGACACTTCAATCACCCGCGCGCCCATGGCGGCCATTAATTGTTGCGGCGAGCCGTCGGCACGTTTTATCCCGCGCTCTAAAATCGCGAGACCATGGCAACGCTCGGCCTCATCCATATAGTGGGTCGAGACTAAAATCGTGGTGCCTTGGGCGCAGAGATCGAACAGTCGCTCCCAAAACTCGCGGCGATTTTCAGGGTCGACCGCCGACGTTGGCTCATCGAGAAATAACAGCTCGGGGTGATGCAAGGTCGCGGCGGCTAAGGCTAAACGTTGCTTTTGCCCACCACTCATGGAGCCCGCCATTTGCTTCTCGCGCCCCGCCAAATCGTACAGGCTTAATAACTCGGCTAAACGCGCCTTGGTTTGGCGACGATTTAACCCATAAATTTGCGCCACAAACTCGAGGTTTTCCCGCACCGACAGGTTGTCGTAGAGGGAGAATTTTTGCGTCATATAGCCAATGCGGCGGCGCAGTTTTTCCTCGGCGCCGGGCAAGGTTTCCCCCAGCACCCGAATATCCCCCGAGGTTGGGCTGAGCAGCCCAGTCAACATCCGAATAGAGGTCGATTTGCCGCAGCCATTAGGGCCTAAAAATCCATAAATGGTGCCCTTAGGGATCGCCAAATCGAGATCTTCGACCGCATTGATGCTGCCAAAAGCGCGGGTCATACCGCGGGTTTCGATAGCAAACTCAGTAGCCGCGGTAGATGTTTCTGCCGTAGATGTCCCAGCGACTGATATCCCTGCGAAAGCCTGTTGAGCACTCATGGCAGCTGTACCTCAAGGGCCATTCCCGTGGGTAAATCCTCTCCCTCTGGCGAAATATCAATATCGGTGAGATACATCAATCTCGCCCTATCGCGTTCATTTAAGGCATAAAAAGGGGTGTAAGCCGGTTGACTGCGAATATTACGCACTGTGCCTGCAATAGGCTGCGTGCGGCCATCGACAAGGATCTTCACTTGGCTACCCGCCTTGATCCTATCGAGCCAAGTCGCAGGCAGATACACCCGCACATAGGGATGCTCAATTGCTAATAAACCAATAAGTTGGCTCCCTGCGGCCACCCTATCACCCACCCGCCAAGGCAAGGTATCTACCACAGCGGGTTTCGCCGCCACTAGGCTTAAATCCTTGAGGGCTTTTTGCTCCTGTGCCACCGCAGCCATGGCCGCCTCGACTGCGGCTCTGGCTTGTTCGAGTTGCTCGCTGCGGGTGCCGTTTTGCAGCAGTCTTAAGCTCTGCTCGGCTTCGGCTTGCTTGGCAAGGCTGGTATCACGCGCCGCGCGCGCCGCATCTAAATCTGCTTGACTGAGCACCTTAGTCTTAAATAACCGCTGCGTACGCTCAAAACTCTGCTGCGCCTCTTTAACACTGGCATTGGCGCCATCAAGGGCGGCGCGTGCTTTATCTATGTCTTCCGAGCGAGCCCCCGTTACGGCTTCCGCCAGCTTTGCCTTGGCTTGCTTAAGCTCGGCCTGACGCTGGCTAAGGCGCGCCTGAGCGGCGGTGCTGTCAAGCTCAAGTAACACTTCCCCCGCCTGCACTTGCTGGCCTTCGACCACATTTATCCGCTTGATCAACTCCCCCACAGGGGCGGTGAGGGTTAACCTATCGCGCTCAACCGTACCCAGCACTCGGGGGGATTCATCGCCGCAGGCCGTCAATTGCAGCAACAGCGCCGCGACCAATAGACTCGTCACCAGCTTGCCCCATCTTTGGGGAGATAGTCGTTGCGCCTTAACCGACATCACAGCTAACCCATTAGATACACTCATCATTCACTCCTAGGTTCACGCAAAACGCCCTGAGTAAACACCTGTATATTGTGCAGTGCCAAACGTTGTAAATCCTCGGCATTGCTACTAAACAGGCCAAACTGACGCATTAAAACTGGGGGAGCGATCAGCGGAAACACCATCAAACTGATAAAACTCAGGCGCACTAAATTGGGATCTAGCCCTGCTTTGAGTAATCCAGCATTCACTAATGCCGACTCAACCCATTGGCGCGAGAGGGACAGAATTTGCTCAAACACCGACAACATGATCCGATAGGCCTCGGTGCCATCGCCTTCCTGCAACACACGCACGATTAATCGGGGTAATCCGGGATTAGGTGCCATCACCCGATAATAGATCTGCATCAGTTCGCCAATATCATTAGGTGCTTGAGCGCAGGAAATTTCACGCAAACGCGCAATCACAGGCTCGAGGGTTTCACGCACCATCTGCTCGAATAGCCCAGCCTTAGAGCCAAAGTAATAGCGGATAAGCGCCGCATCCACCTCGGCTTCACGGGCTATTTCACGGGTAGAAACAGTGGGATAACTGCGTTCACTAAAGAGCGTCACCGCAGCAGTGATCAACCGTTGACGTGCATCAGAGTTGCCTTTCGGGCGACCCGCAGCCATAGACTGCCCAGATTGGGCGGCAAAGGGAACCACACCTCTTGGACGACGAGGGATAAGCGACATAAGCCTCTCCGGCAGAATTCATCTATTGATGAATATACTGAAAAGCTGCTGGAAAAGGCAGCAGTTAAATTCCTCATTTTGATTAAAATTGAGGAATTTAACCTAAAAGCTTAAGCCTAAGATATCAGAGGTTTAAAACCATTCTTAAGGCTGGTATTTATCTTCGATGAAATCCTAAGCCCCTTTGACGATAGCGCTTAAACGCTCAATAAATTGCTGCACCGCCTCAATGGAATCAAAACTAAAGGCCAATCCATAGTGGGTTTCGTTAAGGCTCTTATGTAAGCGCTTGGGAAATCGCGTCATTTCCGCGCTGTGGTAATAGTCATATTTAGCATGCACGCCTGCTAAGGTGGTAAATTCACCCGAAAATACCTCAAACACGGGGCGAATAATCAGTTGCGGCGTTTTGCCATCCATATGCAGGTAAAAGGCTTCCTTAGTACCTGGCAGCATATATTCGGTAATACTCTTCACCGAAAAATTGCTACGGCAATTGAGTTCGGTTAAACAGCGGCTCATTTCCTGTTGTGTGATGGCCAAAGGTGCCTCCCAATAAGTGTGAAAACGCTATAGAACCAATAAAGATCCAAAACGTTAAAGTAAAAATAATTTTTGAGCCATCCCAGCCAATTCAAACGGCTAAATACGCTATACGTTTTATTAGCGTTTACTGATCAAGCAATTAGCTGTCGGTTAGGTCATATTAAAACAAAGTCAAAAGATTGTCGCTATGTCATTAAATTGTATAGCGAATTTTTGCTTGCCAGCCCCAAATGTTGCGACTAGGTTAATAAGCCAGAGTAAGAGTCTACCCTGTCCACCATAGCAAGGTCACTCAGCTTGTGAACTTTTACTCCCAGTGGTTTTACTGCGCAGCATTCCTTAAAACCAGCCTAAGATTGCCTTGCACCAGAGTGCAGCGATGTCAATCGACACAGACACCTGATTAATGTTCACGATTGCAATGCACTGTAAGGCCGCGCTCAATCACTAGAGATGAGAAACACCCATGAAGATAAAAAACACCTTAATGCTCTTGGGTCTGTTAGCTGTCAGCCCGGCGGTTTTTGCCGCAACAGGTATCGCCTTTGTTCACGGAACTGGAAAACAAACCAATGCGTTAGCCGACTATTGGACTTCGGAATTTGTTAACTCAGTGCGCCAAGGGATACCCGTCCCCAATAATTACACCGTGATTAACTGCGACTTCGACCAATATATGTGGGAAGAAGCCGCCGCGGGTTGCCTCGCCACTCAGCTCAATAGCTTTATTCAAGCGAAAAATATTGATGATTTAATCCTGCTCACCCACTCCAATGGCGGTAATGTGGTGCGCTGGATTTTATCCAACCCCACCTGGGACAGCCGTTATCCTGCGGTGATCAAAGCCACTTCAAGGGTTATTGCTCTTGCGCCATCGAGTGGCGGCACGCCGCTGGCCGATGCAGTCAATCAAGGCAATGTGTTCGAAACGACTCTAGGTTGGCTCTTAGGCTATGGCAGCAATGCGGTCAAACAGCAGCAAGTCGGCTGGATGGCAAACTACAACAACACTTGGCTCTATGGCACCTCGGGTCGCCCGAGTTTAGGTAAACCCTTCGAGGTGGTTGTCGGCTCGGATGTGGATTCCGCCATTTGGGACAGCGACAGCTACTGCGCTGGCTATCAATATCAGGTCGCCCTCGAAACCACCCAAAACTGGCTCGATAGCTGCTCCGACGGCTTCTTAAATTGCAGCTCCCAAAAAGCCGCAGGCACAGTCTGGTTCACCGATAAACAAAAGACCCGAGGCCAAGAACCGTTAAGCCATCAGCAGAGTCGCCGTGCCTGCTTTAACTTAGACACGCTGATCCGCAATCATATTTAAGGAGCTCACTATGCCACCTTTTACACTCCGCACCTTAAGCAAAGCGGCCAGCTTGGTCATATTAGCTAGCCTGCTCGGTGCCTGTCAGGATGAATCGCCCACGCCTGAGCCACAAAAAGAAGCCAGCCCAATGTATGCCAAGGGCTTAACCTTAGCCGCGCCGACGCAGAGCGACCTTGTCGATACTAATATCGCCTCGCCAACTCTCGCACCGATTAATACCAGTACCGATTACGTCAGCTTTATTACCCCGCTCTACGGCGAATACCAAGCCAGTCAACCCGTGCTTGAGCAGGCAAGCCAAAGTGATGAGTATTGGCTTAATGTCACCGGCGCCGAGCTAAATGCTGGCGTGCAGCTTAACTTGAGCCAAGCGGGCAGTTTAGTGCGGATTGCGCCCCGCGGCGATGTCAGCACAGGCGCCTTAATGCATGCCGATGCCGTAGCCCCTGAGCGAGTGCAAATTCAGCGGATAGGCCAAACGCCGCCGGGTAAAAACGCCAGCAGCCCACAAGCAACGGAATCCTTGGTTAAATCGCTGGTGAGCGCCGACGCCTTAGCCAGCGCAGGCTTAGCCGATGACTCCAGCGCGCTGCAAATGTCTGAAAAGGCAACGCCCGGAGCATATCGCCTACGAGTCAGCCAGCCCTTGGTCGCTAAGGCCAACTATCTGGTCAACGTGAAGGAAAAAGGTTCGCCCTATCAACTAAGCATCAAGGCGCCCAGCGCAATTGCGGCCGATGCCCAAACGGTTGGGGTAAAACTCGCCTTAAGCCAAAGCGACAATCAATTTGCGCCTCAGGCCAAACTCAAGCAAGCCGATGGCACAGAGCAAGCGCTGGCCATGGTGAAACAGGGGGATGAATGGCAGGCTTTAGTGCCCGCGGACTTGCCCCTCGCCAACAGCAATGCGGGGCTGAGTGAAATCGAAGTCACAGTCCAGACTCAAGTCGATGGCCGCCCAGTGCTGCGCACGGTGAAAACCGCATTTAAGTCCTATGTCAATTCCGCCAGCATCAAACCAGAAGTATTGACCATCTGGGATAAAGGCGTGCCAAATCAAGTCAACTTTGAGCTAACTGTCGCCGAGGCGGGACGCTTTGGTTTAAGTGGCGTGCTCACGGGCACCAACGCTAAGGGGCAAAAAGTCGCAATTATGCGCACCCAAGCGGCGACTTGGTTAACGCCCGAATCCCCCAAACTCAAGCTGATGTTTGACCCCAAACTTATCCAAGCCTCCGGTCTACAACCGCCCTTTGAACTCAACGAGCTAGAGCTGCAAGACCAAGGGCAAATGGCACGGTTAAGTTTTCAGGCCAACGCACTGGTGCTTACGCGCTAACTCAATTTAGCCTAACCTATTTCTCCCTTCCCAACCGCTTTGAGTGCCCACCTTGGGCACTCTTTTTTTACCCGTCATCCGAGTTAATGCAGCCAAGCCAAGCGTTTACCCAAGTGAAAGTGCAATTATCGCGCAATCCCCCAACCCTGTGACAACACATGGGTATCAGCACAACATGCTGTCACAATTTCAAGATAAAATTTACATTGATTATAAAAGCTTACTTCTTTTAAATAACAAGGAGTCTAGGCATAATGCCAATGTTTTGACGCAAAACCCCATAGCAACATATGCAAATGGAATATAAAAATAACAATGGCTAACGGCACCGCGATTCCTCCGCCTTAGTCGATGCTCAAGCAATGGAAATCCTATGAGTGACAGCACATTTTTTTTTGGTGAATGGCAAGTCAATCCCAGCACCAACAGCCTACTCCTTGGTAAACAAGTTAAACAACTTGAACCTAAGGCGATGGATGTGTTGTTATTTCTCTGCCAAAACGCCGGTGAAGTGGTCAGCAGCGACGAGATTGTCAGCCATTGCTGGCCGGGAGTCGACACGGGTGATAATCCACTGCACAAAATTATCAACCAGTTACGTCGCGCCTTAGGCGATAGTGCCACCGAATCCCGTTACATTGAGACCATTCGCAAACGTGGCTATCGCACCTTAGCCGAGGTTCGTTTTCCCGTCGGCCATGAGGCCAGCGCCACGCCACAAACTTGGCAAGGTGGTTCGCCGTTTCCAGGCCTGCAAGCCTACAGCGCCAACTATGCCGACGTGTTCTTCGGCCGTAGCGAACAAATTAGCACGTTGCTGAATCGCATTAGCCAGCAAATCCATTTTGGCCGCGCCTTCTGCTTAATTTTAGGCCCCAGTGGTAGCGGTAAATCCTCCTTAATTAATGCCGGCGTATTGCCTAACCTCATGACCGCCAATGGCTTTAATGGCGTTGGGGTTGTGGCCTATAGCAGCCTCGATTTTGCCGATGTCAGCAAGGGACAACTGCTTACCGATCTGGCCAGCGCCATGCTCGACTGGGAGCTAAACAACACCCCAGTCTTTGAGGGCATGAGCGCAGATACGCTTGCCGCCAAGCTTGAGCAAGATCCGCAAAGCATTGTCGAGATATGCAAACAAAGTCTTAAAAATCATGCTTATGCGACGCCACGCTTTGGCTTATTTATCGACCGATTAGAGGTGCTATTATCATCGCCGCTGTTTAGCGACGCCGAGCGCAGTGCCTTTATCGAGTTGTTAGAGCGCCTTGCCACTTCCCATGCGGTGTTGATTTTAAGTGCCTGTCGCAACGACTTTTATCCGTTGCTGGTCAATTACCCCAGTCTGATGGCAGGCAAAGCGCGCGGTGCCCATTTCGACTTAGCGCCGCCCACTCGCACCGAGCTGTTGCAAATGATCCGCCTACCAGCCGTTGCCGCCAATTTAACTTGGGACATTGACAGCGACACCGCCATGCCGCTCGATGAAATGCTCTGTAGCGATGCCGCCAGCAACCCAGATGCGCTGCCCATGTTGCAATACACCTTGCAGGCGCTGTATTTACAGCGCAGCGACGATGACAAACTATTAGTCTCTGTGTATCGCACCTTGGGCGGCATCGAAGGCGCTATCGGTAAAAATGCCGAGCAGGCCATCTCCCATTTAACCGAGGCCGAAAAAGCCAGTCTGCCGCGGATTTTGTCCCTATTAGTCACCCTGCGTGAGGATGAAAAATCCATCACCAGCCGCACCGCCCGCTGGTCGCAGTTGCAAAGCGCGGCCGAAACCGCCCTAGTGCAAGCGATGGTCGATAGCCGCTTATTTGTGTCCCATCTGCAAAATGGTGAACCCTGTTTTAGCATCGCCCACGAAGCCCTGCTGCGCCGCTGGCCAAGGGCGACGGCGTGGATCAGCGAACATAACGACAGCCTCAGTATTAAGAGCCGACTACAGCATTTATCCCAGCGCTGGCTCAGCGAAGCCAAACACAGCGCCTATTTGCTGGCCGAGGGTAAACCCTTAAAAGAGGCCCAAAGCCTTAGGCAAAACCCCTTGTTTGACTTAGACGAGCGGGAAACCGACTTTATTGCCGCCTCCAGCAAACGCGCCACTATGCTGCGCTGGACGAGGCGCATCACAGTCGCCCTGCTGTGCGTACTCACCTTAACCTCGGTCATTATGAGCGTTCGCAGTATCGAAGCCGAAAAGCTTGCCCAGCAAAAACGCCTCGCCGCCGAAGATCTGCTCGGGTTTATGGTGGGTGACTTCGCCGATAAGATGCGCGGCATCGGCCGAATGGATTTACTCGACGGCATCAGTAATAAGGCCTTGGAATATTTCACGGATTTCTCCAGCCAAGACGATGAGAAGTACTTAAGCTTCGACGCCCGCTTCCAGCATGGGCAAACCTTAGAGGCCATGGGCGAAGTCGCCTATTCACGCAATAAAATCGATGAAGCCCGCAGCGCCCTGCTCGCCGCGCAGGAAAAAATGCTGCCGCTGCTCGAATTGCAGCCAGACAACTTAGCCCTGCTAAAAACCTTGGGCGCTAATGCCTTTTGGTTGGGTCAGCTTAAATATGATGTGAGTGATTGGGCCGCATCGCGCCCGTTCTTCGAGCAGTACTTAGCCTATAGCCAAACCATGTATGCCCTAGCGCCAGAGGATAAAGATGCGCTGATGGAGCTGTCCTATGCCCATAACTCGCTGGGTTCTGTTTCCATAAACCAACAGGAATTTGCTAACGCGCAGCAAGATTTTGAGGAGTCATTACGATTAAAGCTATTGGCACTGGCCAAAGCCCCCGAAGATAGCCAACTGATTGCCGATGTGGCCGATACTCGTTCTTGGTTAGCCAGCGCAGCTGTATCACAAGGAGATATAAATACGGCTATCCAAATCCATGAGGAAATACAAAAAACCTTGGCAACCAAAAATCTTGAAAAACAACCTTATTTGCTCGATAGGCTCACAGGAAGTTATCAAAACATCGCCACACTTTTAAGTTATCAAGGTCGCCTAACAGAAGCGTTGAATAAAGCCTCTTTGGGACTTGCTACTATTGAGTTTGCATTTAAACAAGACCCTGAAAATGAGCGTTGGAAAAGATTAAAATATTATTCTTATTCACAACTTCTTGAATTAAGCACAAGTAAAAGCCAATATTTGGAAATTGAAAAATCAACTAACATCAATTTTGATGAAAAATCTTTATTGGTCAAGTCCTCAACATATAAAGATATCTCTGCAAAAATCTTCTTATCCGAAGCAAAACTCATGCTAAATATTGGGAACTTAAATGAGAGTTTGCGACATGCAAAATTAGCAACCGAATCATATAGAGAATTAGTAAACGATTTTAATCAAGAAATCACCTACATAGCAAACCTTGCTATAAGTGAGTTACTACAAGCTAGCATCTATAAAAAACTTGGCCAATCACCTTACAGCATCGAGTTATGTAAAAAGGTAAAACAACAAATAAAGCCTTTTACTGAAAAAAACAAAGACCCAATATTTATGATTTCCTATGCAAAATCGCTAGATTGTTTAGGGGAACTTGATACACATAAAGAACTTATTCTTTTTTTAGAAAAAAAAGATATTAAAAATATTCGATTCTAACCACAGAAGGAAAATAAACATGACGGCACCACAAGGCTTTGCACAATTTATTAAAGTGAATGTCACCATAGAAAATGGAGAACCTGTATTTATCTATACCGATGCAAACGGGCAGCAGTGCCCAGGTGATGTGACCATTACTCAAGCGGGTACTGTAACTTACCTGCTCAATGACCAAACCGGTAAAGGGCTAAAATTTGTCGGTGTAGGTTTTGTGACCCCGTTTGATGAAATTGTTGATGCAGTCACCATCAGCAGCGATGGTATGTTAGTGCAACTTGTTGACCTAGATAGAACCCCAGGCACCACTAAATTCCAATTTGTGTTGAGTAATACAACAAATACCTTACTTGTGTTAAGCCCAGATCCGCAAGTTATCAATCATCCTAAAAACTGAGGTCTACAGCCTAATTCGCTAAGATAGCTTGGGACAGCTAACCCTGTCCCTTTTTTACTAACCTAAGAAAAGCGAGGACAGCCATGTCTTTTTGTGCTTTATCCCCTCTTATACTAGCCTTACATTATCTTGATTGCGTCTGTTTGAAGTGAAGTTAGGGGACAGCCATGTCTTTTTGTGCTTTGTCCCCTCTTCTACTAGTCTTTAAATTATCTTCACCTTGTCTGTTTGGAGCGAGTCATGACCTCGGCCAGAAGAATGCTTATCGATGCCAATACAACACCCTTCTATCATGTGATTAATCGCTGTGTCAGAAGGGCTTTTTTGTGTGGTGAAGATAAACTCACTGGCCGCAGTTATGAGCATAGACGTGGCTGGATTATCGATAAAATCAAAGCATTATCCACCATCTTTTGTATCGACATTTGCGCCTATGCAGTGATGAACAACCATTACCATTTAGTGCTTAAAATTGATGTAGAGAAGGCCAAATCGTTAACGCAAAAAGATATTATCAGCCGCTGGTGCCAAATCACTAAAGGCCATACCATTGCCACTAAGTATATGAATGGTGATGCATTAATCGACGGCGAACGCATGTTACTCGATGGCT
>NZ_AKZL01000114.1:0-12271 GCF_000282755.1 Shewanella sp. POL2 | reverse complement strand
GAAACCGCTAAAACCGCCACAGCTGCCGCTGTCACTAAAGCATTGGGTTCTGGTATCGAATTTGAAAACTTTGATAAATCAGTACGTCCACAGGACGATTTCTATAAATATGTTAACGGTACTTGGCTAAAAAAATCTGAAATTCCAGCCGATCGCACTAGCATTGGTGCCTTCTACGATCTGCGTGAAAAATCCCGTGATGACGTTAAAGCCATTATCGAAGAAGTGGCCGCCACGCCAAATCTGGCCGTAGGCACTGACGAGCAAAAAGTGGCTGACCTTTACCGTTCATTTATGGACACTGCGACGCTAAACAAGCTGGGCGTGACGCCACTGAAAGGCGAGTTTGATGCCATCAACGCTCTAAAAGATAAAAACGAGCTGGTGAAATACTTCGCCCACAGCCAAATCATGGGCGCCGGTACACCTATCGCCTTCTACATCGATATCGATGCGAAAAACTCTAGCCGTTACGCCACTCACCTATGGCAATACGGTTTAAGCCTGCCGGAAAAAGATTACTACTTCAACGAAGCGGAGCGTTTCGTCAATATCCGTAAAGCTTACGTTGCTCATATTGAAAAAATGTTCACGCTGGCAGGTCTTGCGGATCCAAAAGCCAGCGCTGAGTCAATCCTCGCCCTCGAAACGGCGATTGCCTCTAAACATTGGGATGTGGTTGAAACCCGCGACAGCACTAAGACCTACAACCTGTACCAAGTTAAAGATCTGCCAAGCTTAGCGCCAGATATCGACTGGACTGGCTACTTAACGGCATTAGGTGCTGACAAGCAAACCGACATTATCGTTAACCAACCAAGCTATATCCAAGGCCTGAACGAAGTCCTCAAAACGACCGATCTGGCGACTTGGAAAACCTACATGCAATGGCAAGTGCTGACCCACGCGGCGAGCAACTTGAGCGAAGAGTTAGACAACGAGAACTTTGCTTTCTTCTCTAAAACCCTTAACGGACAAGAAGAACAAGAGCCACGTTGGAAGCGCGGTGTTGCGGCAGTCAACGGCATATTAGGTGAAGTGGTAGGTAAAGTGTACGTGAAGCGTCACTTCGCTCCAGAAGCCAAAGAGCGTATGCAAGCATTGGTTGAAAACCTGCGCGGCGCCTACGGCGACAGCATCAAAGATCTGACTTGGATGAGCGATACCACTAAGCAAGCTGCTGCCGAAAAATTAGCGAAATTCAACCCGAAAATTGGTTATCCAAACAAGTGGGAAGATTACAGCAAGCTGACCATCAAAGCCGATGATTTGATCGGTAACGCGGTTCGCGCAAGCGAAGTTGAGCACGCTAAGTCGCTGGCTAAGTTAGGCGCGCCAATCGATAAAGACGAGTGGCACATGACCCCACAAACGGTTAACGCCTACTACAACCCAACCATGAACGAAATCGTGTTCCCAGCAGCCATTCTGCAACCACCTTTCTTCAACATGGAAGCGGATGATGCCGTCAACTACGGTGGTATCGGTGCGGTTATCGGCCACGAAATGGGCCACGGTTTCGACGATCAAGGTGCTAAGTTCGACGGCGAAGGTAATATGCGAGACTGGTGGACAGAGAAAGACTTAGAAGAATTCTCTGCCCGTGGTAAGGCGCTGATCGCACAATACGATGGCTACTATGTGTTTGACGATCTGCACGTCAACGGCAGCCTGACCTTAGGCGAGAACATCGGTGACTTATCGGGCGTGACTATCGCTTACCGTGCGTACAAAAAGTCGCTCAATGGTAAAGAAGCACCAGTTATCGACGGTCTGACTGGCGACCAACGTTTCTTCATCGGCTTCACGCAAATTTGGCGTGCAAAAGCCAAAGAAGAAGCCCTGCGTAACCGTGTAGCGACAGATCCACACTCACCTGCGGAATTCCGTGCATTAGGTGCGCTGTCTAACATGCCAGAGTTCTACACTACCTATGATGTGAAACCTGGTGATGCTATGTATATCGCGCCAGAGAAACGCGTGAAAATTTGGTAATTCCAAATTAATTCAAGATAGTAATCAACAAACCCAATGGCGCCGCTCACAATAGCGGCGCCATTTTTTTAGGCGCGAAAAATGTGAACCTAAGCCAAACATGAACAAGTCTTCATCATTGATTCAGCTTTAATTAAGCCACTCCAGCCTATGGTATTCCCGTGATGTGTATCACTCCCATAAGGAAGTAGGCCGTTATGAATAAGTTATTTCGTACCTTTTTTATCTTTCTACTCTTATTATCGACCCGCACAGGCGTAGCCAATCCTTTAGATATCAATGACAGCAGAGCCGAACGCGGCAATTACAGTGCAAGACAGGCTCAAAGCCATGATCTGCATGGTCTTTATGCGCTCAACACTCAAACCTTCGACACCCCACGTCAAGCGTCGGCCTGTTTAGACAACTTATATTCCAACGCCCACGTGGCCCAGAATGAACTCGCAAGCCTGTTGCAAACAGTGACGGCCAGTTCACAGGCGCAGGTGATTTTACCTGACGTGAAAAGCTATCAACGCGCCGCCGAGAAGGTCGCCACCAAATTTAATGGGGATGCTAGCCAGATCACCGATCTTGCCCGCGCCAGCATCGTCAGTAACAGCATCTCCGAGCTGATGCAAAGCTACTACGCCTTAAGCGAGCAAGCTCAGGTCGTCAAACAGAAAAACCGTTTCGCCGAGCCTAAAGCCTCAGGTTATCGCGACCTTAACTTACTGGTACGTTTGCCCGAAAGCGGCATAATTGCCGAGGTCCAATTACACCTTAAGGATATTGCCGACATTAAAAGTGGCCCAGAGCACAAGGTTTACGAGCAAGTTCAACAGATTGAGGCGAATGCAATAAAACAACAACGTGCATTAAGTGAGTTTGAAACCGCACAGATCGCTAAGCTACGCCAAGAGTCCCATAAGCTGTATCACAAAGCTTGGCTTAACTATAAACGCGTCGATGAAGGACTGCTGCTGACTAACTCAGTTGCTTAATCACCCGTTTGTTTAATTGTTTAATCGCTTAACCGTTTAACGCTGTACCACTTCCACTGTTGCGCTGGCTATTTGTGAAAACAGATGCCAGCGCTTTTTTATGGCGTAACCCCAGTCTTAGCCCAAAGCGTCATCTCACTAACAATCGATCTATGCCCACTATCGCTCACAGCCCTTCCCTCGCATCCAAACTGGTTTCCCTATATAATCCCGCGCCATAAGGCGACCCTTAAGGAAATTCCATGCACGACATTATTGAGCAACTCCAAGAACGCAGCGAAACAGTGCCAGTGCCACTCGAGTTACCCACATTCGAGCAGTTAGTGGAGGTTGAGGAACAGATTTTGATCCCACTGCCACGGGAATTAAAGGAATACCTACTCCATGCCAGTGATGTGATTTATGGCGCGATTGAGCCTGTGACCGCAGCCGATCCCTATTCACACACCTATTTACCCGAAGTCACCTGCTATGCTTGGTCAATCGGCTTGCCAAGGGACTTAATCGCCATCTGCCAATTGGGCGATGACTTTTACTGTATCGATCAGGATGGCCAAGTTCACTTCTGGCAAAACGGTGACTTTACCGATACTTATTGGGAATCCTTCTGGGAATGGGTCGAAGATATTTGGCTTAAAAACAAATACTGATTTTACCGAGATTTTATTTTTATCAACTTGAGAACCGCATTATGTCTAAAAATATTGGCTTGAACGCCATCGAAATCAGCTACTTACGCCAATCACTCAGCCTCAGTGCGGCTCAAGTAGGACAACTGACCAACCACAGCGAAGCCGATGTATTAGCCTGGGAAAATGCTGAAACACAAGCCCCTGAACTGGCTCAGAAAAAGCTATTAGATCTTGACGATATTATCGAGATGCAAGTGCTCAATACCACTGACGGCATCGAAGCCTTATTCAAGAAAGAGCCTAAGCGTCACCTAGCCTTCGTGGTGTATCCAACCCAAGCCGTTTACACTCAATATAATCCGGAATTTTTAAGCTCGCTGCCGTTAACTGAGCTGTACAACACAGCGGCATGGCGCATTAAGAAAGAATGTAAACTGGTGCTCGAAGTGGATGTTAGCCTAGTCAATCTCGATGTCGAAGCCTACAAGGCATTCCGTGAGCAAAATGGGTTAAGTGAGAGCCGTGAAAGCCGTGCGAAATGGGCGGCGACTCAGCTATAAACGCTAAACGACTTAAGCAAAAAGGGCAGAAGTGAATCTTCTGCCCTTTTGTTTTTTTATCGCTTAGTGCTGATTAAGCCTGTGCAGCTGCTGCGACGGCTTCCATTTTGGCGAGTGCCGATTTACGCGAAGGACGCGCCGCAATTCTATCGCGATACGCCGCTAATTTAGGCGGGATCTGCTGCTCAAATAAAGTGCCCCAAAGCAGTGTATGGGCCAACAGGATATCGGCAACCGATAAGGTATCGCCGAGTAAAAAGTCGCTATTGGGCAACATAGCTTCGGCCAAGGCCGCCGCCTTATCAAACTCCCACACAGCGCAAGGCATGATGGAGGGATGACGCTGCGCTTCCGGCAGCGCGAATTTATGCTTGCCTAGGGTCCACAAAGGCTGCTCGAGTTCGGTAATAATAAAGCTCACCCATTGATGATGCTGACCAGATGCTGCACTGCCCGCTTCAGGTAACAAGTTGCCAAACTTCTCCGCCAGATACAGGCAAATAGCCGCAGACTCAGACAATACAAGATTATCGTCGGTTAACACTGGCACTTTACCGCAGGGATTAAGCGCTAAGAAAGCGGTGCTACGGTGCTCGCCCTTATTCATATCCACAAACGAAAAGGCCCACTCGGCGCCTAACTCTTCTAGCACCCAAGCGACTCGTAATGCACGGCTGCGGGGCATGCCATATAAGGTGATCATATTAACGTCCTTTTAGTGATGACTGATTAACGAGAACGAAGATACACTGTGTCGCAGCAGAGTAAAATACAAAAACGGCGCCGAAGCGCCGTTTCCAATGACTCTGCCAATGACTAATTAGAAGTTCATGGTCAGTTTGGTATAGATATAACGTCCCATTGGGTTGTGTACAGAAATCACATAACCATAGAGGTCAGTATCGCCGTCACCAATCGCAAACGGTGGTTCTTCATCGAACAGGTTGTTCACGCCTAATGTCAGCTTGAACATCTCGTTGAAACGGTAACTACCTGACATATCGACTAATAACTGTGCATCAACCATACGAGACTTATTGGTTTCGAAGTCTAACACGCCGTCAAAGTCGATATCTGGAGTATCTTCGAACTCACCGATGTAGCTCAGGTTTACGTTGGCCGCGAAGTTATCCATGGTCCAGTTCGTGGTAAGCAACCAGCGATGTTGTGGGAACTTGTACTCGCCTGTGTAATCAAGACCGTCTTTTTCGAAGTTATGTAGGTAGCTGTACTCTAGGCCAAACTTCAAATCACCAAAGCTATCTAACTCAAGACCATAGTGGGTTGACAGGTCAACACCCTGCACATCCTGCGAGCTTAAGTTGATAAAGCTTGAGTGAATAATGCTGATAGGACCTAAGGTTTGACCCGCTTGCGGTGCTAAACGCTCACACACTGTGCTGTTTTGATCGTTACAGTTTGCAGTGTAGATATCGCCCAATGGCTGCTTATCGATCTTGTTATCTTGAGTGATGCTGTAAACATCGAAACCGATATCAAACTTCTGGCTTGGCGCCCAGATAAGTCCAAGGTTCCATGTTTCTGACTCTTCGGCATCCAACTCAGAGTTACCTTGGAATTCAGTGTTGTAGTCGAGCGCTTCGCAATCCACCCCATCGGCGGCGCAGCGATAAGTATCGATAAAGAAACTACTTTCGCGTGATGGGCCTAAACCGATTTGTGCTAATGAAGGCGCACGGAAACCCGTTGACCAAGAACCACGGCTTGTCAGCTCATCGGTGATGCCCCATTGGAACGCCACTTTAGGGTTAGTGGTTGAACCAAAATCGCTGTAGTGGTCGTAGCGACCCGCGAGTTGCAGCTCAAAGTTATCCGTGACAGGAATAGAGAACTCCACATAACCCGCGTATTGGTCACGAGAGGCCGCCGCAGACACCGCTTCGGTACCAAAAATCAGCCCACGTTGGAACTGTTCATCCGGCACGTCGCTCACGCTTTCTTCACGGTATTCTACACCCGCTGCCATCATAATATCGCGGTCCGCCAGCGTGAACGCTTGACCCGAAATGTTCGCCGCATATGAAGTCATGCTCGACAAACCTTGGCGGACAAGGCTAGTCGTGATGGCATCGATCACATCCTGCGAGTTCATCGTGCCACCAAAAGGATTGTAGCGGCCAGCATCGATCTCAGCTTGTAGATAATCGGTTCTGACCCAACCTTGGCTACGATCGCCAGTTTGCATCGATTCACTGCGGCCGCGTTGTACCGAGGCTTCCCAATCCCAAGTTTTGATAGTGCCACGTAACCCAGCAACTAAACGCAGGGTATCAGACTCAATATCCCAACGGCGTGCGCCCGCATCCACAGTACGGAAACGACCGATTTCAATATCTTTGCCCCAAGGATTATTAGGGTGGGTACCCGGTACAGTTAAGGCCGCATCTTCATCCAGAGGTGTGGGCGCACCACCCGCAATAGAGGAGTTATGTTGCGCCGCTAACTCGAGGAAAGCAGTCAAATCGTCATTGAAATGGTAATCGAATTGACCAATAGCCCCGATACGCTCAGCCTCAGGGATCACTAGGTTGTAAGGGCCGTAGTCGAATAGACAACTGCCACTAGCTGTTGCGCGATCGGCCGGACAGGATGGGTCGATAGTCTTCACGCCATCAACATAAAAATAACCGGGGAAACCACGGGAAGAACGAAAATCCTCACCACCGTAAGGACTTTGATCCGCAGTGCCAAAACGGCCTAAATCGGTCGCTGACAGCGTTTCGTTTTTAAAGTAATCAAGGATAATAGATGCACTGCCCTTTTCGGATTTGGTTCCCCAGACAACACTCGCCGTGGTTTCATCGTAACCCGTACCAGGGGTGTCGCCGTAACCTAAGTTAACCTCAATCCCTTCGATGTCTTTTTTCAAGACAATGTTGACTACGCCCGCAATCGCATCGGAACCGTAAATCGCCGACGCACCATCTTTCAGAATATCTATTCGCTCAATCGCTGAAACCGGAATGTTGTTAATGTCGACGAAGGAGTTAGTGATACCTTCAGCAAAAGCACTTGCCGCGACACGACGACCGTTGATCAATACCAGAGTGGCGTCAGGGCCTAAGCCACGTAAACTGATCGAGGCTCCGCCGTTTGCGGTCGAGTCTTGGCTGTTACCACGGGTAGAGAAAGCACCTGCACCGTTCGCAGGCATCCGCTCTAGTAACTGCTGCAGGTTGTCAAACCCCATGTTAGCAATATCTTCTTTGCCGATGGATTGTATCGGCGACGGTCCCTCAATATCGGTACGCTTAATACGAGAACCCGTCACTTCAATACGTTCAACTTTATCAGCACCATTTTCAGCTGCATAGCTAACATTCGGGGCAAACGCCATTGCGATCGCGATAGCACAAGCATTGGGTAGAATCTGAGGTCTTTTCATTTGCATTCCCTAACTTTAGTATTGTTGGAATTAATTTACTTTAATTCAACCTTTTATTAACAATATTCAAGGTAATGTGTTGTGAAACAAAGTCAATGGCCCACTGAAAAAGTTAAACTTTTGTTACTAATAAAAACCATGTATTTTTCAGCACAAACATCTCAAGATAGTTAACAACTCACTGCATAAAATAGGGACGAAAATGCAAGAACAAACGATTCATGAAGCCGAATTTGAAGCCAACTTAGGCATGTATTGGTTACTCGCAGGGGCCGCTTACTTCACCCTAAGCATTGTAGGTATACCTTTGTTATTGCTTTGGTTTCCTCTTGGTTTATGGGGGACGCGTCGCTATATCAACAATATGAGCGCGCGTCTCACCAGCAAAAAGCTGATCGTGCGCAGAGGCATATTAACCCGCACCGAAAATACCGTTCCCTTAGATAAAATTACCGATATCGCCTTAATCCAAGGTCCCATAATGCGCCTAATGGGATTACATAAACTCACCGTCGAAACTGCTGGACAATCGGGAACGGGTGCCTTAATCAGTCTAGTGGGCATAGTCGATGCCCCTAGTTTTAGAGCACAGATTTTGGAGCAGAAGGAACGCTTGAGTGACAAGCATCCACAACCTGAAACATTACCCGCTACAAACGATAATGCGCTACTCGGCCAGCTTGTCGAAATAACCGCCAGTTTAAAACGTATCGAAGGCTTACTCGCATCCAAACACGATGCTTAACAGTTAATTCGATCCAAATTTAGAATGTATGCATTAATATCAAACAGATAAATTTTCACCGATAAGGAAGTACGCACCACGCCATGGACAACTCTGAAGTTAAACCACTCTCCATCAATTGGACTGCACAGCTCGCCCTTGGCATAAAAGCCATGGGACCGGGAGTGTTGATGGCCGCCGCCGCGATTGGGGCTTCACATTTAGTATCATCCACTCGCGCCGGCGCAGAATTTGGTTGGCAATTGGCTTGGGTCATTCTTGGCGTAAATTTGCTGAAATACCCCTTCTTTGCCGCAGGTGCGCGTTACACCGCCGCCACGGGCGAAAGTTTACTGCATGGATATCTTAAGCAAGGCCGAGGTTATCTGTGGTTATTTACTGGACTTAATGTGATCGCCTCTATTGCAAGCACCGCTGGGGTCTGCATGCTAACAGCCGCCATGCTCACCCAGTTTATTCCATTACCCATAGATATTTTGGCGTTACTGGTGCTGATAAGCTCACTGTTGTTATTGATTTTAGGGCATTATTCTCTGCTCGATAAACTGACCAAAATCATTATGTTTGCCCTGACGCTCACCACTTTAATTGCGGTCGCGCTGGCATTTGATCATATGAAAGCACTGGAAAGTCAGTTTGTGTCGCCCTCACCTTGGCAGTGGGCCCATGTGGGATTTTTAGTCGCGATGATGGGCTGGATGCCTGCACCGATTGAAGTCAGCGCATGGAATTCATTGTGGTTGCTGGAAAAACAAAAGACTTCGCTGGTAACACCATCACAAGCTCTGCTCGATTTTAACTTAGGCTATATCATCACCGCCCTGCTGGCAGTGGTCTTTCTGGCATTAGGCGCTCTGGTAATGCATGGCAGCGGCGAACATTTTTCTGAATCGGGTGCCCAATTTGCAAATCAGTTAATCAACTTATATAGCCAAGTCATGGGCGGTGAAAGCAGATATTTGATTAGCATAGTGGCATTTTTATGTATTTTCAGCACCACTGTCACCGTCATCGATGGCTATAGCCGCACCTTGAACATGGGCTGGCAACTACTCGCTCGCGCAACAGTCACCGAAGTCCAGTCGGATAAACGCCTGACAAGCATCATGCTCAGTGTCAGTGCGTTAGGATTATTATTAATCCTGTTTTTTAAGGGCGCACTGCTGCCATTACTGGAGTTTGTGATGATTTTAGCCTTTATGACCACAGTAGTCTTTGCATGGTTAAATTATCGCTTAATGACCAGCAGCCAACTCCCAGAAGCTGACCGCTACGGCACAAAAATGAAATGCCTCTCTTGGATAGGCTTAATTTATTTACTTATTTTTGCCGTACTTTTTATTTACTGGTACTGGGTAAAGGCCTAGCAGGTGTTCAACGCTAGCGTGATATTAATGATTAACACCACAAATACCGCTGAATCCTGCATCTTCAGGTTGTTTGGGTATATACTATCTGCTCTTAAACCAGACTGCGCAGCCGCGCCTAGAGATGACCATGATAAACAATGATATTTTGCGCCGTTTGCGCTTCGTATTCGATTTTAGCAACGCCAAAATGATTAAGATTTTTGCCAAAGTGGGTAGAGAAGTCTCCACCGAAGAGATGATTAACTTACTGCGCAAAGAAGAGGAAGAAGGTTATAAAGCCTGTAACGATACCACCCTATGTCAGTTTTTAGATGGTCTAATCATCGAAAACCGTGGTCTACGTGAAGGTGCTGAAATTCCTAAACCAGTATCAAAATTAAACAATAACTTAATCTTCAAAAAATTACGTGTTGCCCTCGAAATGCGTGAGGAAGATATTGTGGCCACCCTAGCACTCGCCGAAGTGCAAATGTCTAAATCTGAATTAAGTGCCCTGTTCCGCAACCCGGACCATAAAAACTTCAAAGCCTGTGGCGATCAGATCCTGCGCAACTTTATCCGTGGCTTATCGCTAAAATACCGCGGAGTCTAATGTTTCTTCCGCTTAAAATAACAAACGCAGCCTTGGCTGCGTTTTTGTTTTTATCTCGCCGTTAAACAAGCTTTTGCTTGGCAGATGTATTTACAATCAATTAACAGAACTCTGTTTTAAACAGTAAGAATTGCCTGTGCTGCAAAAAAAGCCACAAATAGCGCACGACACAGGCAACAAAGATCACATTTCGTGATAACCTTACGTGACCTATAGCACGTCTCAAGCACGTACCGAACCACTTAAACAATAACTCAAAGGTTACCCATGGACGATAATAAACGCCCCCTCTATCTTCCGTTTGCAGGACCTGCCATTCTTGAAGCGCCATTGATTAACAAGGGCAGTGCATTTTCTGAAGAAGAGCGTATTTTCTTTAACCTCGAAGGCTTAGTACCCTATGCCATTGAAACTATTGAAGAACAAGCATCGCGCGCCTACGATCAGTTCAGAAGTTTCAATAACGATCTCGATAAGCACATTTATCTGCGCAACATTCAAGACACCAACGAAACCCTGTTTTATCGTTTAGTGCAAAATCATATCAGCGAAATGATGCCAATTATCTACACCCCAACGGTAGGTTTGGCCTGTGAGCGCTTCTCGAAAAACTATCGCCGTAACCGTGGTCTGTTCATCTCTTACCCAAACAAAGACAGAATTGACGACATCCTCAATAACTCGACTCGCCAAAAAGTAAAAATCATCGTTGTGACCGACGGTGAGCGCATCTTAGGCTTAGGCGACCAGGGTATTGGCGGCATGGGGATCCCGATTGGTAAATTGTCACTCTATACCAGCTGTGGTGGGATCAGTCCCGCGTATACACTGCCAATAACCTTAGACGTAGGTACCGACAATCCACAGTTGCTGGAAGATCCTATGTACATGGGTTGGCGCCATCCGCGTATTGGTGGCGAAGAGTATGCCGAGTTTATCGAAGCCTTTATGCAAGCCGTGCATGTACGTTGGCCAGATACTCTGATCCAATTCGAAGATTTTGCCCAAAAGAATGCGATGCCAATCCTTGAGCGTTATAAGGATCGCTACTGCTGCTTTAACGATGACATTCAAGGCACCGCCGCTGTGACTGTAGGTTCGTTACTCGCCGCCTGTAAAGCCGCGGGTACTGAGCTTAACAAACAGCGTGTCGCCTTCTTAGGTGCTGGTAGCGCTGGCTGCGGTATTGCCGAAGCTATCGTTGCGCAAATGGTGTCTGAAGGGATCAGCGACGAGCAAGCCCGCAGCCAAGTCTGCATGGTTGACCGTTGGGGCCTGCTGCTCGACAACATGCCTAACCTGTTGCCATTCCAACAAAAATTGGCTCAAAAATGTGCCGATATCAGCAACTGGAATAACTTCAGCGACAATATTTCACTGCTCGATGTGGTCAATAACGCTAAGCCAACGGTACTGATTGGCGTATCGGGCGCACCGGGTTTGTTTACCGAAGAAATTGTTCGTGCAATGCATAGCCACTGCGAACGTCCAATTATCTTCCCACTGTCGAACCCCACCAGCCGTGTTGAAGCGACGCCAAAAGACATTCTGCACTGGACGTCTGGCCAAGCCTTAGTGGCAACGGGTAGCCCGTTCGAACCTGTGGTTGTTGATGGCGAGACCTATGAAATCGCGCAATGTAACAACAGCTTTATCTTCCCAGGCATTGGTTTAGGTGTACTCGCCTCGGGAGCTCGCCATGTCTCCGATGCGATGTTAATGGCATCGAGCCGCGCGCTCGCCGAATGCTCACCGTTAGCCATTAATGGCTCAGGGCCACTCCTGCCAAAACTGGAAGATATTCACTCAGTGAGTAAGCATATTGCGTTCGCCGTCGGTAAAGTGGCGATTGAGCAAGGCTTATCCTTACCTGCGAGTGATGAGCTGCTGATGCAATCTATCGAAGATAATTTCTGGAAGCCAGAGTACCGCCGTTATAAGCGTACTTCGTTCTAATTTCAGACATTATTCCAATAAAAAGCCGTCAA
>NZ_AKZL01000113.1:0-12362 GCF_000282755.1 Shewanella sp. POL2 | reverse complement strand
ACAATCACCAGTGCTTGCCGAAGGCGGCAACCTGAAAGTCGCCAGCTTTAACGTACTGAACTACTTTAATGGCGATGGACAGGGCGGAGGTTTCCCGACTGCGCGTGGTGCCAATACCTTGAGTGAGTTTGAGCGTCAAAAAGCGAAGATTGTCAGCGCTATGGTGGGGATCAGTGCCGATGTGTTTGGTCTGATGGAAATCGAGAACGATGGCTTTGGCGCCAACTCGGCGATTGCCGATCTCGTGGCGGGCCTCAATGCCGCCGTGGGTGAAAATCGCTATGCTTATGTTATTCCAAAGGTCAATGGCAGCAGCTTAAGTGCGATAGGTACGGATGCGATTACCGTCGGTTTAATTTATCGCAGTGACAAAGTGAGCCCTCAGGGTGATGCGCGTATTTTATCAAGTGCTAACTCTCCCTTAGATGACGCCGCGCAGCCGCTGTTCGACGACAGCAAAAACCGCCCTATGTTGACTCAAGCCTTCGCGCTAAACGGCAGTGAGGAGAGTGTAGTCGTTGCGGTTAATCACTTGAAATCTAAAGGCAGTGAGTGTGCTGGCGATCCAGATATGAACGATGGTCAAGGCAACTGCAATATTACCCGTAGTCGCGCAGCAACGGCGGCAGGGCAGTGGATTGCCGCGCAGTATCCTGAGCAAGGTGTACTGCTGATTGGTGACTTAAACTCCTACGCTAAGGAAGACCCGCTGATGGCATTGGCTAACGCTGGCTTTAGTGAGTTGTTCGCCAAACTTGAAAAAGCTAATCCTTATTCCTATGTATTCTCGGGTGAATCGGGACAGTTAGACCATGCGCTCGCGAATGCTGCGTTAGTGGATAAAGTCCTAGATGTGACTGAGTGGCATATCAATACCGACGAGCCACGGGTGTTAGATTACAACGAAGAGTTTAAGACCCCTGCGCAGGTGCAAGACTTGTACGCTAGTGATGCTTATCGATCATCTGATCATGATCCTGTAGTGATTTCACTCTTGCTCAAAGCTGAAAAAGTCGCCCCTGAAGCCAGCTTCACTCAGGTTGTGAATGGTGCGAGTGTGCAATTGAGGTCAACCGCCATTGATAGCGACGGTCAAATCGTTTCTACTCAGTGGGACTTTGGCGATAATAGTCAAGGTATTGGAGAGGCGGTATCACACACTTATGTGCAAAGTGGTGATTATCTAGTGACGTTAACCGTAACGGACAATGACGGCTTAAGCCATAGCAGCTCGCAAATGGTGTCAGTGGTGGTTGAAAATGTGAAGAAACCACCCGTTGCGCAAATTCAGCGCATCAATCTATGGCTGGTCGATATGTTTATTTCGACTAGCTATGACACCGATGGGGTTATTAAGCAGCATAAGTGGAAGTTTGATAATGGCACCCGCGCCAACGGTCCTGTAGTACTGCGTCTGGCGCGCCGCGGAGAGCATACCGTCGAATTAACCGTTAAAGATAATGATAAATTAACGGATACGACGACACTGACGTACCGTTAAGCGTTAGCCTCTTTCTTTAAATATCAAAAGCCTGCTGTTGCAGGCTTTTTACTTTGATTCACTTACTTAATTCATCACTTACTTAATTCATCACTTACTTAATTGACTATATTAACTGGCTATATTAACGGACTATAGCGTGCTTGAAATTCAAGCTAAGTCGCTGTAAGTACATCCTCGCTTAAGCTAAGATGACGCCACTTATGGATTTTTACTCACAGGGAGCACACTCATCGCAATGAATGCAGACACCTTGGCGTACCTCAATCAGTATCAATTAACCTCAGTGATGAACCTGACTAAATGGCGTAAGCTTGAGCAGGCACTCCATGAGTCGCCGGACTTTGTTCCCCATGTGCGTTATAAGCTGCTGGAGGATGAAGGGCCAAGCCCTGGTTTTACGCCAGTATGGTGGGACGAGTTACTCGCAATTAGCGAGAGGATTGAGTGGCTTGAAATTGATCCGCTGAAAAGAGAGCACCGCGGCAGATTGCTGCCGGAAAAGACCACGGATTTTACAGATTATATTGAGGCGCAACTGCATAAGTATCGGCTTCCCTACAGTAAAGAAGCTCAAGGGATCAGGATTTGGGGCTATCTACGCCCCGATGCAACCATGCCTGTATTTGTTATTGCGGCTGGTGGCGAGACGATAAAGGAAGCGTAAGCAAATTCAGACGACAGATAAAAAACAGGGCGCTAATTGATTAGCGCCCCGCTAAGGATTACAGCACGATATAAAGCGGCCAGCCGAGTAGGCCGACGAGTCCTTCTTTATGCTCGAATCTTTCTAAACGCTCAGGTGAGGCGTCATTGAGCAGCAGCTCACGGTAGCTTTTTGCAAAATGCAGTGTCCGCAGCAATGCTGGCGCAAAGTTTTTCCCCAGATCTTTACCGATAGTCTCTGCCAGCTCTGCGGGGAGTTCCGCCAAGGCTTTTTGAGTTTGCTGCTCGATATACTCAAGGCTAAACCATTCGTCCTGTAAGCTGATTTTGGCAATGCGCTTTTTCAGATCTTGTCTGACTTTGGCATTATCAAACAACATTCGATACAGCACGGCTTCGGCCAATACGCTCTCCAGATTTAAGAAATCCAAAGGATCGTAGCTGGTTTGGGCATAAAATTGAGCCATAAGCGCCGCAATCGATTGCTGACGTTGGTGCTCGACTAATGCATCCTGGTAGGCCTCATAGCCCAGCCACTCTTCGGCATCTGGCGGCGTAGAGACTTGTTCCAGTAAGAATTTATCTACATCACCATAGAGTGATTTGCCATTGACCAGCTTATGTTTGCTCACCACGCTGAGCATGCTCCAACCCTTTTGGAAGCATTTGACCACACCATCTGCGGTGAGCAATAAACGCAATGCCTGTTGTTGATCTTTATTCGATAGTTCCATTAACCCGAGACTAACGACGCCAATCACATCGTGCGCCGCTTGTTCCAGTAAGTGCATCTTGTACTTGTTGTAGAACTTATCTGCCAATTTGAGGCTCATCAAAATGGCTTTAGATTTGATTTGTGCGAGCTGCTCACCGCTAAGGGTGTTGTCTGCTTGGCCTTTGGCCAACACCTTACTCAGGTATGGGCCTTGGTCTAAATCACGCAGTACCAGTTGCATCTAGGGATCCTTAATCTAAAAAGCTAAACATATCATCCACTTCTGCGTATTCATCCGTGACTTGGTTTTTCTCTTTGGCTTGGATAACTAATTCATTAACGAATTTGTTAATGATCATTTCCCAGCCAGAGCTTTCGTTACGCAGCAGGTTTTTAATGGCTTTTTCTACATCGGGTGCCAGCTCATGGATTAATGCCATCAGACTACGTGGGTCATCTAGGCTTAAGCTATGGGCTTCTTCGCTGGCGACACGGCTGTCATAGCCGACGGTATCAGTATCTTCTTCATCGTCATAATAATCGTTGAAGTGGTCTTCATCGTCGTGGCGTTCGCCCAGCATCATCTCGATAAAAGGGATAGACAGATAGAAGAGGCCGGCGGGATCTTCGGCAATGCACTCTAAAATAGCGGTTTGCTTTTCTTCGCTATCTTGAATACGAATTAAATAAGTTAAAAAATCAAAGGTATGCTGAATGAGTTCTTCGGCATTGTTTTTGATTTTTTCTTCCCAATACAAAGGTTGCTGACAGACGATGTCGCGAATTTGCTCAGGTGTCATCAGCTCCGACATAATTGACGGGCAGGAGATATCGTGGTGACTGTTGATTTGCGTCAGTGTCACAATATCCATTTTTTCAATGACTTCGACTAATTGCTCATCGTTCATTGTGGTGGCGATGAGTTCGAAACGTTTACTGGCCTGTTTTGGCTCGACATCGGCGAGCTCTTTAATCTCGGCAACGGTTATCTCAATGAGACTGGTGTTCATTAGCGGTCCTCATCATCGTACTGATCGTAATAGCCATCTTCCTCTTCGCCGTCATCATCGTCGTCATCGGAATAGTCGGCGTAATCACTGTCTTCGTCTTCAAAATCATCGTCAGCACTGCGTTTAGGGGCTGGCGTACTTTTGCCTTGGTTTTCCAATAAGTACAGCACGGCGCAGCTTTCAATCAGTAAATCCTCTGAGTAAGCGCGCACCGCTAGCACTAATGGCAAATCGGCATTGTTAAAGCCGATTGTGACCTTAAATTCATCCCACTCAGGTTGCGTTGCCGTATTGATCCAATGGGCCCATTTGAGCTTGGCATCACTTGGAAATTTGACTCGGCCATAGAGTGCAACCGGCAAATACTCGGGTACCGACTCGAGCATTTTAGGATCGGCTTGTAATACTTTTTTGATTTGACTAGTAAATTGCTCCAGTGCCTTGGGCGTATCCGGGTCATCATAGGACTCGATATTGTCGTAGGCATTGGTCTTAAGCTCATTAATGCGTGAGATATTCAGTTTTTTGGCCATGGGTTTGTCTCGAAATAAAGCGCAGAAATAATTTATTCGGCGTAGAAAGTGCGGATTTAACCGCTCGTTAATTCGGCGCTAAAAATAAAATATTAAGGGTAGAACTGATCCCATAATTCACGCATAGCGCCATTCGGATCCGTCACTATCACATTGTTGAAATCTCGGATAAACGCATTTCTAAGCTTCGGATCGGACAAGACTTCATACGCTTTTTTGACGCGTTCAAGTTGCTGTGACGCTTGCTTTTTTTCGTCATCAGAGGCACCTAACAACTTATCGGGATGGTATTTGTTTGAGAGCCGACGATAGGCTTTTTTTATGTCGTCTTCTTTGGCGCTAGGTTTGATACCAAGCACACTAAAGTGGTTAATCATATTTGTACCTGCAGGCGATGGATTGGTATCGCAAGATAAAGCTTGAGTGCTGATTATCTGCCAATTTGTGGAATTATGATTAGTCAGCGACGGATCATAGCAGAAATGCGTGTTGGGCGGCAAACGACTATGGCTGCATTTAGAGCGAAAAATGAATACTAAACTGGGGTTTGTGAAGATCGGCAACCGCAAAGGCAATCGGCAATAAGTGGCTAAGACTAAGTTGGTACAAATATCAGCTAACACTGCAATTTTTCTGCGAGTTAATGCCTCCGTTTTTATCAGTCATTTCAGGATATCACTAAAGTAATTCGATAAACGATTCGAGTAAATCAAGCCAAACTCAGTACGATAAATTTCGGACACAAAAAAACCAGCTCATGCTGGTCTGGTCGTTATCATTGTCAAATTGGTTGCGGGAGCTGGATTTGAACTAACGACCTTCGCCTGTTGTTTATAAGGGGCTGAGCCCGACGAGCTGGCATATTGCAACTCTATAGATAAATTTCGGGTACAAAAAAACCAGCTGATGCTGGTCTGGTCGTTATCATTGTTAAATTGGTTGCGGGAGCCGGATTTGAACCAACGACCTTCGCCTGTTGTTTATAAGGGGCTGAGCCCGACAAGCTAGCATGGTGAAACTCAGTACGATAAATTTCGGACACAAAAAACCAGCTGATGCTGGTCTGGTCGTTATCATTGTTAAATTGGTTGCGGGAGCTGGATTTGAACCAACGACCTTCGGGTTATGAGCCCGACGAGCTACCATGCTGCTCCATCCCGCGTCCGAGTAACGCTGCTGATACTGTTTTAATTCTGTCATCTTAGAATTGGTTGCGGGAGCCGGATTTGAACCGACGGCCTTCACCGTTGTTTATAAAGAGTTGAGCCCGACGAGCTATTTCTTTTTATAAACGTATACATCTAAATTGGTTGCGGGAGCTGGATTTGAACCAACGACCTTCGGGTTATGAGCCCGACGAGCTACCATGCTGCTCCATCCCGCGTCCGATATCTAGTCTGTATTACTTATATTTGCTTTAAATGGTTGCGGGAGCTGGATTTGAACCAACGACCTTCGGGTTATGAGCCCGACGAGCTACCATGCTGCTCCATCCCGCGTCCGTCTTCAAAGCGGGGCAGACTATAACGGCAGCGCTGTGGCATTGCAAGGAGGAATTCTAAAAAAGCGGACGAATGCTTAAATATAAAGCGTAGTGCGGGGAATTTACCCAGTATTGACCGTGATATCGGATTTTAATGGGTTAAATGTGGATTAACTACCTGACTAAATCGAGTTTTGGCTAATAACTGTTTATCTTTTATGTGGCTTCGCAGGTATAATGTCGGTTTGATTTTGACTGCGTATTGATTATCCCATGCTTAATTTTTTTGCTGCCGCCCCTAAGGGCTTTGAATATAGCTTAGCCCAAGAACTGACAGAATTTGGTGCGACCGAGATTAAAGAAAGTGTAGCCGGTGTCTATTTTACCGCGCCTCTGGCTTTAGCCTATCGCATTACCCTGTGGACGCGTTTAGCCAGCCGTATTGTACTGGTAATCTATAAGGGCCCCTGTGAGTCGGCGGAGCAATTATATAATGCAGCCTACTGCATTGATTGGTCAGCACATTTCTCTAATCGCAACACCTTTAGTATCGATTTCCATGGCACGGGTGGTTTTATTAACAATACCCAGTTTGGTGCGCTAAAGATTAAAGATGCGATTGTTGACCGTTTCCGTGATGACGGTGATGCCCGTCCAAACGTCGCCCGTATCGATGCCGACATTAAAGTTGATGCCCATTTTCGCAATGGGGTCATTACCATTGCGATGAATTTTTCTGGCCCATCACTGCACCAACGTGGTTACCGTTCAACCACGGGTGAAGCGCCTTTAAAAGAAAATCTCGCGGCGAATATGCTGGTTCGCAGTGGCTGGAAAGCCGCGCCGACTACTTTACTCGATCCCTTCTGTGGTAGCGGTACAGTGTTGATTGAAGCGGCTTTGATGGCCGCCGATATTGCTCCGGGTTTACAACGCAGCCGTTTTGGTTTCGAACATTGGCGTCGTCACGATAAGGCCACTTGGCACGAAATTGTCGAAGAAGCTAAAGCGCGTGCATCGTTAGGAGTAAAGCGCTGCGAAGTGAAGTTCTATGGCTCCGATATCGACTCACGCTTAGTGGCGTTAGCAAAACGCAACGCGCAAAATGCAGGCGTACTTGAATTAATTGAGTTTAAAGTGGCAAATGCCCTTAATATTGAGCCGCCAGCGGCTGAAGGTTACCTCATCACCAACCCTCCTTACGGTGAGCGTTTAGGCAGTGTGTCTGAGCTGTTGCAGCTGTACTATCAATTAGGCGATAAATTCAAAAAAGAATTTGGTGGCTGGAAAGTGGCCATGCTGTGTAGCGATATCGAGCTTATCTCGGCATTGAAACTCAAAGCCGATAAACAGATGAAAATGTTTAACGGTGCGTTAGAGTGCGCTTTTAACTTATACACGCTTCACGCGCAGAGTACTCGCCGCGATACGCCAGTGTTGCCAGAGGGTGTCGATATTGCCGATATCGCGCCTGCTTTTGCTAACCGTGTAAAGAAAAACGCTAAGCAATTTGAGAAGTGGGCCCAAAAAGAGGGGATTGATAGTTATCGCCTCTATGATGCCGACATTCCTGAATATAACGTCGCAGTCGATAAGTATCTTGATTATGTTGTGGTACAAGAATACATGGCACCAGCCAGTATTCCTGAGGCCGTCACTAAACGTCGTTTAAGTGATGTGCTGCTGGCTTTGCCTGCGGCCATTGGCGTTAATCCACACAAAATCATTATGAAGACCCGCGAGCGTCAAAAGGGCACTAACCAATATCAAAAGTTGGATGAACGTAAGTTAGAGCTTACCACGACGGAATATGGCGCTAAATTTAAGCTAAACCTAACGGGTTATTTAGATACTGGGCTGTTCCTCGATCATCGATTAACTCGCCGTTTAGTGGGGCAAAAATCTAAGGGCCGCCGGGTACTGAATTTGTTCTCTTACACAGGTTCTGCCTCAGTGCATGCTGCATTAGGCGGCGCAAAGTCGGTCACGACGGTTGATATGTCAAACACATACCTTGCTTGGGCGAAAGAGAACTTTGCCCTTAATAATTTGTCTGGCAAACAATATGAATTTGTTCAGGCTGACTGTTTGCAGTGGATCCGTGATTGTAACGAACAATACGATTTAATTTTTATCGATCCGCCCACCTTCTCCAACTCCAAGCGCATGGAAGATTCTTTCGATGTGCAACGTGATCATGTGAATTTACTCGGTATGCTAATCAAGCTGTTAAGTCCAAACGGTGAATTGGTGTTCTCCAACAATAAGCGCAAGTTTAAGATGGACACTGAAACTTTAACCAAAATGAAAATTAAGGTGCAAAACATCGACGACATGACGTTGCCGCTGGATTACAAACGTAATCCTCATATCCATAACACCTGGTTAATTACCCATGCAGATAAATAATGCATTGCAGGCAAGCTATGTGTTGTATCACACCGAAGGTTGCCATTTATGCGAACTGGCGGCGGCATTATTAAATGCCGCCGAGGTGCCCTTTACGGCCATCGATATTTGCGATGATGAAACCCTAGCAGAGCGTTATGGCGTGTCGATTCCTGTGGTTAAAGCCCTGGACGAGCGTTATTTAAGTTGGCCATTTGATGCCACGCAATTACAAGAATTTTTAGGAGCTTAGTTTGAGTCTGGTTCGTATCAATAATGGCTCGTTAGCCTATGGTTACACCCCGCTATTACAACATGCTGATTTTACTATTGAGCGCGGCGAGCGGGTCTGTATTGTTGGCCGTAACGGTGCAGGCAAGTCGAGTCTATTAAAGATTTTATCCGGCGATGTGCTGCTCGATGAAGGTGAATTTAACATCGATGGTAGCGTCACGGTCAGTCGGTTACAGCAAGATCCACCTAAAGCTGAGCAGGGTACGGTTTACGCTTACATTGCTGCAGGTTTAAAAGAAGTCGGTGAAGCTCTAGAGCAATACCATCAATTATCCCACGATGTCGCTTTTGCTGAGCCTGAGCAAATGGAGCGCATGCTCAATCAAATGCAGAAGTTGCAGGAGACGTTAGACCACCATAATGGTTGGCAACTTGACTCGCGGATCAATCAAAATTGTGAGCTTTTGGGGTTAGATCCCGATAAATCTTTAAGTGAATTATCTGGGGGTTGGCAACGTAAAGTGGCACTTGCTCGTGCGTTAGTCAGCGCGCCAGATTTATTGCTACTCGATGAGCCAACCAACCACCTCGATATTGATACTATTGAGTGGCTAGAAAAATTCCTACTGGATTTCCAAGGCGCCATCGTGTTTATCAGCCACGACAGGGGCTTTATTGCTCGCATGGCCACGCGGATTGTGGATTTAGATCGCGGTGTCGTGACGTCATGGCCCGGTAATTATCAAGCCTATCTTGATGGTAAACAAGAATGGCTGCGGGTCGAGGCTGAGAAAAACGCATTATTTGATAAGCGTTTAGCCGAAGAAGAAGTCTGGATCCGCCAAGGTGTTAAGGCGCGTCGCACCCGTAACGAAGGCCGTGTGCGTGCGTTAAAAGCCTTGCGTCAAGAACGCAGTGAGCGCTTGAATCGTCAAGGTAATGCCAAAATGGCGGTGGCCGATACTGAGCGTTCTGGTAAATTGGTCTTTGATGTTAAGGACTTAAACTATAATTTACCTGATAAAAATCTGGTCAAAAACTTCAATACCACAGTGATGCGTGGTGATCGTATTGCGCTTATCGGCCCCAACGGCTGTGGTAAATCGACGTTAATTAAATTATTGATTGAGAAGTTACAACCTCAATCGGGTGAAGTGAAAGTCGGTACTAAGCTCGAAATCGCCTACTTCGACCAATACCGTGAAGCACTGGATCCTGAGCAAACTGTTGAAGATAACGTGGGTGAGGGTAAAAAGACCATCACTATCAATGGTCAAGATCGCCATATTTTAAGTTATTTGCAGGATTTCTTGTTCTCACCAATGCGTGCCAGAACGCCGGTAAAGGCGCTATCAGGCGGAGAGAAAAACCGTTTATTACTGGCGAAGTTACTCATTCGTCCCGCAAACCTTATCATTCTGGACGAACCAACAAACGATCTTGATATTGAGACCCTAGAATTGCTAGAGTCGCTGCTGACTGAATATGAAGGCACGTTATTGCTGGTCAGCCATGACCGGGCGTTTATCGATAATACCGTGACCAGCAGTTGGTGGTATGCCGGTAATGGTCACTGGACTGAGTATGTTGGCGGCTACCAGGATGCTATCGATCAAGGGGCAAAGTTTTATTCTGAGGAACCTAGTCAAGCAAACACGGTCGAAGCTCCTGCGACGGCAAAAAACGCTGAGGTTAAAGTGGCTGAGCCTGCCAAAGCCGCAAAAAAACTGTCCTATAAATTACAGCGTGAGTTAGAGGCAATGCCAGAGTTGATGGAGAAATTAGAGGCCGAAATCCTCGATTTACAAACCACAGTGGCAAGCCCAGATTTTTATAGTCAGACGCAGGATAAAATCAATCAGGTATTGAGCTTGTTAGCGGATAAAGAAAAGCAATTGGAAGTTTGCTTCGAGCGATGGGAAGAGCTTGAGTCACTGAAGTAAACCAATAATAAAAATGGGAATTGAATTAATGAAGTTAAAGTTGGATAAAGCCCTGTCCTTGGTTGCCTTAGGTGTCCTTGGCGTATTGCACAGTGCCCATGCTGCACCAGTCTATGAAATTGTTAACATTGATAATTATGATCTACCACTTGCAGACACCCTCCAAGGTACGCGTAATGGCTACGCTTTAGGTGTTAATGGCAACGATGAACTGGTCGGTATCGCCAAAGGCAAGAAAAAACTCAGTACATCCGATGTTGAGGGTGGTGTGATTGATGTTGAAGATGGTATTGCCTCAGAGGAAACTATCACCTATTCAATTACAGCGGCCATTATTGCGAATAACTTTGCCTTTATCGCTGCGCAAAATGGTGCCACTGGTGCGTGGAAGCCAACCTTTGACAGCATCAATGGTACCACGCCACCAAGTGATTCTTCGGTTGTGAATTCAGTTGATACTTTTTACTACGGCATCAATGATGCGGGTGTGAAAGTTGGCAGCATGACTGCCCCTGAAAAGAAGACAGAAAATACTGCAACCACAGATAATGCAACCGACTATTGGTATTATCGCGATTATGAGTACCGTGGTGTTGCCAAAGTGGGTGACACCGAGATCCCATTACCACCTCCTTATACTCAATATGTTAAGGATGATAAGACTGTAGAGCTCGGTGGTTGGTCAGCGGCAACGGCAGTTAACAATAATAACTTAGTGGTGGGTTATGCTAGCACTAATATCAGCAAGTATGGTGGTGATCGGGTTGCTTACTGTTTAGGTACTGATAACACTTTGCCATTAGATGTGTGTATTCAGCGTGAGCAATATCCTAATACTCAAGGCACGCGTAACATCCAGTACCAAACCCGTGCTTATGTTTGGCAACTAGATAATGGCATTGCTACTGGCACTGAGTTACCGCTAGGATTAACTCCCGCCAGTGACAATACATTGACATTTACTGCACAGGCATTAGGCGTGAATAACGACGGTGTGGTGGCTGGTCGCTCACATGTTTATCGTAACGGTAATACCGATAGATTACGTCAAGATGCGGCCTATTGGACCAAAGATGCAGAGGGTAAATATCAATACCATTGGATCCCAATGGGAGACTCAATTTTGAGCTCTATTGCCTACGATGTAAACGACAATGGAATTGTTGTGGGGAGCTATCGTAGTTATATCCAAGGCTACCAACGCGATAAATTCTTCTATTTTGATATTAATACCCCAGATGTACCTTATGTGACGCCTAATGATTTTGCTGCGACAACCACAGATCTATCTAGCAAAGCGAAGGATATCAATAACAAAGGTCAAGTCGTTGGTTATATTGAAACCACCTATGATAAAGAAAAGCCACGCCCTAAGGCTGGCTTTCTGTATGAGAAATCAACGGGTGAATTCAATAACCTCAATAATTTGCTGACCTGTGAATCTAAAGGTTTTGAAAAGGGGGCTGATGGTAATTGGGCTCGCCATAAGGTTGAAGTTAAGGATGGAACAGGCAAGGTATTAAGCTATAACAGTGATATTCTCATTGTCGAAGCTGCCAGTATAAATGAAGAGGGTACTATTGTTGGTACTGCATTCATTCGCAAGCCTTCATACCAACTCGATAAAGATGGCAACATTATTGTTGGTGAAAATGGCCTACCTCTGTTTGAACTCAGCGGTAATGGTGACCCTGTGACAGCTTATATTCCACGTATGGTTGTGCTTAAACCTACCACTAACGGTGAAGCATGTACCGTAGATGAAAGTACTGATACGGGGAATTATGAACGTAAAGGTGCAGCATCTTTCGCGTGGTTATTAGCCTTACCCTTAGTTTGGTTACGTCGTCGGGTTCGCTAGTTTTTAAGCTTGAATTCAGCTAAAAAAA
>NZ_AKZL01000112.1:0-12411 GCF_000282755.1 Shewanella sp. POL2 | reverse complement strand
CAACTCAAACCAGCTTTCTAAATTAAAGAATCAAGGTTAATTACGCAGGTAATTGTGCGGCTGACAAAGCCGTGACGCGCGAAGGGCAGAGTGTACGGTAGTACATGAGCACTGGAGTGAGGAAACAATGCCGTCAGACGTAGAATTAGCCAGTAAGAATTTGCTTGGTGACAATAGCATTGTGGTCCCACCTGATCCCATCCCGAACTCAGAAGTGAAACGCAATCGCGCCGATGGTAGTGTGGGGTCTCCCCATGTGAGAGTAGGTCATCGCCAAGCGCCTAATTAAACAATGAAGCCAGCTGAATAAGCTGGCTTTTTTGTTTTAGCCGTTTGTAATTTCATTCTCTCTATTACTACTTCCTATTCATTACTTCCTTTTATTCACTTCTGCGATGACGATAGTTATTACCTACATATCGATTTGACCGACAGAGCAATAGTTTCAAAGGCTTTCTTCGAGCTAATAAAAAGGGCAGCGTTTGGCTGCCCTTTATGCTTAGAATTGGTTTCTAATCTCGATTATTTAGCTTCTTTTAGCCACTGTGCTGCACGTTTGGCGAAGTAGGTAAGGATGCCATCGGCACCGGCACGTTTGAAGCATAGTAGCGATTCCATGACGATAGCCTTTTCAGCTAACCAGCCATTTTGGATCGCGGCCATGTGCATGGCATATTCACCACTCACTTGGTAAGCAAAAGTAGGAACAGCTAACTCAGTTTTAACACGATGAACGATGTCGAGATATGGCATACCTGGTTTTACCATCACCATATCAGCACCTTCTTGGATATCGAGCGCCACTTCGTGTAGTGCTTCATCACTGTTAGCTGGGTCCATTTGATAGCTATGCTTATTGCCACCTTTTAGGTTGCCTGCTGAGCCAACTGCATCACGGAATGGGCCATAGTAGCTCGAAGAGTATTTGGCTGAATAGGCCATGATCTGGGTATTAACATGGCCAGCTGCTTCCAGTGCTTGACGGATCGCGCCGATGCGGCCATCCATCATATCCGATGGCGCAACAATATCAGCGCCTGCTTCGGCATGGGACAAGGCTTGTTTAACTAAAATTTCTGTAGTGATGTCATTCAGGATATAGCCTGTTTCATCAATAATGCCGTCTTGACCATGGGTCGTGAAAGGATCGAGAGCCACGTCCGTCATAATGCCAAGTTGTGGGAAGGCTTTTTTGAGTTCACGTACAGCACGTTGCACTAGTGCGTCAGCATTGTAAGCTTCTTCTGCCATGAGAGACTTTTTCTCTGCAGGCGTGACAGGAAAGAGGGCAATTAAGGGGATGCCTAATTCAACAAGTTCTTCTGCTTCTTTGAGCAGTAAGTCGATTGAATAACGCTCCACACCTGGCATTGAAGCGACTTTTTCGCTGCGATTACTGCCTTCGAGCACAAACATAGGATAGATTAGGTCATTCACTGTTAGGTGATTCTCTGCCATCAGGCGACGGCTAAAATCATGTTTGCGCATGCGGCGCATTCTGCGCTGTGGGAAGGCACTGGTAATGATATTCACATTAGACTCCTAATTAGGTTCTGTTTGCGCTGGCGCATACAATTTCACTTGATTGCGTCCGCTATTTTTTGCTTGATAGAGGGCTTTATCTGCCTGCTCTAATAATTCGGTACTGTGTTGTTCATTTAAGATTACGTCGGCACTCACGCCGATACTGACGGTGAGTGGTATGGGTTTTCCTTCCCATTGAAGGCCGATACTAGCCACTGCATCTCTTATATTTTCAGCGACTTGAAGCGCACCATCCGCGTTGGTATTGGGAAGAATAATAGCAAACTCTTCTCCACCAAAACGTGATACTAGATCGGTTGGTCGTTTTAAATGCTGCTGCAATGTCTTTGTGATAAGTTTTAGGGCCTGATCACCCGCTAAATGACCAAATTGATCATTGATAGATTTAAATCGATCGATATCGATCATTAATAGTGCTATTGGCGTTTCTTGACGACGACTTATACGGCTTTCTGCTAATAGGCGTTTATCGAAGGCACTGCGGTTTTTAGCCCCCGTTAAGCTGTCTATAGTGCTTTGTTCTGTGAGCTTTTGATTAACTTCATGCAATTCGCGCAGGGTAATTTCAAGTTCCAAAGTGCGCTCTTGCACCATTTGTTCCAGTCTTTCGTTAGTTTCTGCTTCTACTTTTAATGCATCTTCACGTGCGCTACGAATTTTTTGTGCTTGTTTTAGTGCTTCTTGTTGAATGCGTTGTTTGGCTTTACGTTCGTCGTTATAGCGGATAGCAAGCACGAGTGACATAAAGATGATTTCAAAGGTTAACCCCAGCATTACAGGTGTCTGAGGTTTGATATTCAGCTCGATAACGCCTAAATACAGTAAGCTACTCAGGCACGCACCTGTCAGCATACTCACCCAGCCAACAGTATAAAGTTTGGCTAATTTTTGCCCTCTAGCGGCTTGAATAATTGCGAGTATCATCATAATGATACTGAGCACGACAACCGAGATAATCTCAATATAAAGTACAGTGCCATAACGCAAAAAGGGAACTAATAAACAGATTAAAAGGATATAAACGGCACTATAACGGCACATCAATAGCATGCGGCGATTATAGTATTTTAATTGTAAAATTTTTTCGGTAAACATTAAGGCGAAAGCCATAACCAAAGGGAGTAGCACAGGAACCATTAGTTGCTGCAATGTTGGCCAATTAGGCCAGAGGAAGCGGAATGCGAAACCATTAATCGTGGCAACTAAGAGAGTCATGCTAAGGACGTAGCCGGAGTAATAGCTGTAACTGAATGAACCAGAAGCTAACGCGATAAATAGACTGAAGATACCTATGGCGGCGAGTACCCCAAGCTGAAATCCATGTTCGACAGCTGTTGATTCCGCTATTTGTGCCAAATCGTTGGCTGACCATAAATTTAAAGGAACGGCCGCATTGCCTTCGGTTTCAATATGTATATAAAAGGTATGTTGTTCATTGGTGTTAATTTTAAAAGGGTATAGAAAAATATTACTCAGCAGTGGACGCTGTTTATAGGGAAGTGTATCTCCCATATACGTTGTGTTGACGAGTTGGTTATCTACAAGATGGTAAATAGTTACTTTATCTAATAAGGGATTATCTAAGGCAAGAATGCGTGAAAGGCTTTCGTTGTTACTACTAAGATTAACAGACAGCCAAAAATTATGCAGGCTAAGACGTTGAATATCCTTATTGGTAAACTTATGCCATTGTGCCTTGGGAAGTGCTTCAATGTCCGCTAACTGACTTTCAGAATGGGGATGAGTCACCATTAGCCAAGGTGTTAGACTGAGCGGCGTCGGAGTGTGTTCATTGATGTTGATTATGCTTGCGAAGCTGCCCGATGATATGAGCATGCTGATAAGCAAAACCAATAAGCAACTTAATTTAGCCATTCTGTTGACTCAAATTAAAAAACGCTAGGCTATTTTGATAGCATTGTTTTGCAAATTCAGCCGGATCTTCTCCGCGTAGATTGGCAATATACCGAGCAATATAAGGCAAATATTCGGGTTTATTTTTACTGGATTTAGGCTTAGGACGCATGCTACGCGGCAGTAGATAAGGACTATCTGTTTCGATCAATAAGCGATCTTTTGGAATAAATGGCACTAGCGCTGCTAATTCTTGGCCGCGTCTTTCATCACAAACCCAACCTGTAATTCCTAAGTGTAAATCGAGATCGATATAAGCTTCCATTTGTGCTTGGCTGCCAGTAAAGCAGTGTAACAATGCGCCGCGAAGATGTGGGCGGTACTCACTAACGATGCTTAAAAAATCACTATGGGCATCTCGCTCATGCATCAGAACGGGTTTTTGAAGGTCAATCGCCTGTTCTAATTGGGCGATAAATGCTTGGCGCTGAGCCGGACGGGGGGAAAAGTCTCTATTGTAGTCTAGCCCGCACTCGCCTACAGCAACAACCTGTGGTGCTTCACATAAATTTGCGTGAATTTGTTTGGAATCAGTTTGCCATTCGCTAGCATGGTGGGGATGCACGCCTGCGGTGCAATAAAGCTGGTTAGGGTAGTTTTGGCATAATTGAATTGCTGCCGCGCTTTCACTTAAATCACTGCCAATAACAATTAACGGCGAAACCCCTTGGTCCGCCGCCGCTTGTATGATTTGCGCTATGTCTGGTTCGAGTGCGCTGCCAAGCAAGTTGACAGCGATATCTATATAAGATGACATTATTTTAGGCGTTTTACCCTCACCTTAGCATTACGACTTTCTGTGCCCATTAAGAAAGAGCCAAGCGCAGCTTTTTCGATAAATACTTTTTCACCGACTTTGAGATTGAATTTACGGTTTTCGGTTTGTTTCCAAACTTGGCCATTGGTAAAGGTAATTTTTAAAGCACCGTAGGCATCTTCTGCTATTGACCCCACATCGAGATAAATTTTATCAGTCGTATTCTCTTGAACGCGTTTAACTTCCATACCGAAATTATCTTCGACATTGGTCGCGGCGGCAGCAACAGGAGCTGCAGTCGCCACAGCTGCAGCTGCGGGAGTGACAACGGGGGCGACAGCTATCGGTGCCGTGGTGTTATTGGTCACTGTGGTGACTTGAATGCTTACTGCGAGGTTGTCATAGCATACCAAGCGCTCGAGCTTGTCTGTTATCCCTGCACATTGAGTTAATTGCTGCTCAATACCTGCATTAGCCTGTGCAGATACCAGTAACACTGCACCAGTCAGTAGAGTTAAACGCATCCCAGTTTCCTTATTATTATTTTCCTCTAATGCCGATTGAGGCATTAGTCATTCGTTGGTTGTTCTTCATCGGTCTCGTCATCAGGTTTACTGTAAAAACGAGCCGCAAATAAACCGCCTTCGAACAATAACAGCATTGGCACGGCAAGCATAGTTTGGGAAATAACATCAGGTGGTGTGAGCAGCATACCCACCACGAATGCGCCGACAATAATATAGGGGCGTTTTTTGCTTGAGATCTTCAGGTGTTGTCACACCAGCCCAGCAGAGTAAAACAACGGCAATCGGGATCTCAAAGGATAAGCCGAATGCAAAAAATAATTTCAGTACAAAATCAAGATAGCTGCTAATATCGGTTGCAACTTGTACTCCCTCTGGAGCCGTGTTGGCAAAAAAGCCAAATACAACTGGGAATACAACGTAATAAGCGAAGGCTATACCTAAATAAAATAGCACTGTGCTGCTAAAAAGTAGCGGCATAACTAAGCGTTTTTCATGCTTATACAAACCCGGTGCTACGAAGGACCAAATTTGAAAGAGCACATAGGGTACGGCCACAAAAAATGACAGAACTAATGTCAGTTTAAAAGGGGCGAAGAAAGGTGCGGCCACATCGGTCGCAATCATACTGCCACCTAAGGGCAAAGACTGCATTAAAGGGATTGCCATGTAATGGTAAATATCATTTGCCCAATACACACTACAAATAAATACAATCAATACACTGGCAATGGATTTAAGCAGCTTGGACCTAAGTTCAAGCAAATGGCTGATAAGTGGCTGCTGTTGCGACATGAATTATCCGTTAGCTTTCGGGTTAGAACGGGTATCCTCGCCCTGAATGGACTCACTATGTGGGGCGGAGGAAGCCGAAGTTGGACTCGCCTCGGTAGAAACCGTTTGGCTTGCAGGATTGTGGATCTGGTTTTCCTGTGCACTGGGAATATCTTGCACTTGGTAAGGACGATTCACTGACTGCGCGGCTTGCTTCAATTGATCGATTGACTCTTGCAGCTCGGGAGAGAGGTTAGATAAACCTTTGCTCTCCGCTTTTTTGAGGTCGGCGTGCAACTGTTCGATCTTTAGCTCTTGCTCAAGTTCTTCTTTGACTGAGTTGGCCATGCGTTTCATCGCGCGGATCCAACTGGTTACTGAACGTACTGCAACCGGTAGACGTTCGGGGCCAAGAACGACCAGCCCCAGAACACCGATCAGCAGCAGCTCCATAAAGCCGATACCGTCAAACATAAAGAGTTACGCCTGTTCTTTGTGAGACTCAGGTTTCTTTTCAGTCGCCTGTTGAGTTGGTTGTGCGGTTTGTGCAGTTTGCACTGGTTTTGCCGCTTCAGTGTCTTCTAGCGCCTTTTTATCTTCTTCTGAAGACATGGCGTTTTTGAAGCCCTTAACAGCACCACCTAAGTCACCACCCAAAGAGCGTAATTTCTTAGTTCCAAACAATAAGACAACGATTAACGCGATGATAAGAAGTTGCCAAATACTAATGCCACCCATGAAGGTATCCTCTTAATTGATATCGGTTCTATTATGAACCTCTGATTAATTAGTGCTAGCTAAAATTTACGATTCTTTGGCCTAGATCGCCATCCGATAATCCACAGTACCGTACCTGAAATCAGGCACACGTAAGGGCTCAACAGTGTAGCGTCTTGGTTGAACAATAACGTGCCACAGATCAATAAAATTGCAGAAGTGATGAGTAAGTAATTACTCTTATGTGCTTGCTGCTGGTATTTCAGATACTTATCTAGCATTTGTTGCTGAGAACTCAGCAATTTCCTGCCTAATTTAAGGTTGTCATAAATTAGTTCAGGGAATTCCGGAAGTTTATCAGACCAATATGGCAGTTTTGTGGATACCTTTTTAAACATGGCTTTAGGTCCCACTTGCTCGGCCATCCACTGCTCTAAAAAGGGTTTAGCGGTCTGCCAGAGATCCAGCTGCGGATAGAGCTGACGGCCTAAACCTTCAATGTACAGCAAAGTCTTTTCGAGCAGCACGAGCTGAGGCTGCACGACGATATCAAAATGCCGTGCGGTACGGAACAGCTCTAACAACACATGCCCGAAGGAGATTTCATCTAAGGGCTTGTTAAACATGGGTTCACACACGACCTTGATGGCTTGTTCAAAGGCTTGCAGATCGGTTTTTTCCGACACCCAGCCCGACTCAATATACAGTTGCGCGATGCGGTGATAATCACGATTGAAAAACGCGAGGAAGTTTTCCGCGAGATAGCGCTTATCGACCTCACTGAGCGTGCCCATAATGCCGCAATCAAGGCCGATGTAGTAAGGATTTTCGGGATGTTCGCGGGAGATAAAAATATTTCCCGGATGCATATCCGCGTGGAAAAAGTTATCGCGGAACACTTGGGTGAAAAATAGCTCTACGCCCCGTTCGGCTAGCAGTTTAAAGTTTGTTCCTTGTGCCTTAAGTGCAGCGATATCCGATACTGGAATACCGTAAATCCGTTCCATCACCATCAAGCGTGGATAACAAAACTCTTCATATACATAAGGAATATAGAGCGCGTCTGAGTCGAGGAAGTTATTACGTAGCTTAATGGCATTGAGGGCCTCAAGCTTAAGGTTGAGCTCCCCTAAAATGGTGACGCGGTAATCTTCAATCACCTCGGCTGGGCGTAGTCGGTTACCTTCGCCAAGAAGATAATCGATGACCTTCGCCGTTTGCGACATCAGCAGGAGATCGGCCTGGATTTTAGTTTCTACGTTCGGGCGCAGCACTTTTAATACCACGGCCTTGCCATTGGATTTAAGCGTGGCGGTATGTACTTGGGAAATCGAGGCCGAGGCTAATGGCGTTTCATTAAAGTCATTAAAGAAGGTCTCGATTGGTGCTTTAAGCTCTGCTTCTATCGCGAGTCGGGCGAGTGCGCCATCGAAGGGAGGGACTTTATCCTGCAACATGGCAAGCTCTGTCGCCCATTCATCACTCAGTAAGTCACGGCGGGTGGAGAGCATTTGCCCGAGCTTGATATACACAGGGCCAAGCTCTTGCATTGCTAGCTTTAAGCGCTCGCCACCGGATTTACCTTTGTGTTTATTACGGATCCAAAACAGACTATTGCGGGCGAGTTTAAAGTACCAAGGGGTCATCTTTGGCGGTAAAACATCATCTAACCCATATTGCAATAGGGTCTTAATCACATGATAACCGCGGCGGATACTGGCAAGGGTCATGGCTTAATTGAGTCTCTTAATTGGGCAATCCGTTGTTCGAGCGCGCGAGTGTCGTTAACTAAGTCATCTATTTGATCGCACAAATGAATAAGTTCAATCCGATGGGGCGCAAGCCGATACTCTTCGATAGCGAGTTGCCCTAAATGGGAGCGGGTTTTACGCAATACTTCAAGTGCAAGACCTTTTGCCTGATGGCTTGTACTGATGAGCTTGTGAGTGGGGCCGTCACCCAAATAACGCGAAATGGGTTCGGCAAAATCAAACTCTATGCTACGTAGATATTGGCTAAAGCTTTGTAATAAGTTCAGATCGCCTTCGAGCTTGAGCTTATCTTGCTTGATAAGTTCAGTCAGGTTGGCACCTTCTGACACGCGATAAAGTGTCGTTGCATCAGCGTGCAGACTGACATCGACATCGCCTTCATAGCGACTCAGTACTTGGATTTCTTTGGCAAAGACCAAGTAAATTGGCCAGTTGAGTTGCGTTAATTGAATACGAAATACTTTGCCATGTAGCTGGCGCTGGCGCGCATAGGCGTCGCCCGCTTGGGTCTGAAGTTGTTTCAGACCCATCTCAATAGCGGCGCAGGCAAGTAACACCACTTCTTGCGGCATCATTAGAATTTATAACCACGGTGCAGGGCGACAATGCCATCGGTCATATTGGTGTAATCGACCTGTTCAAAGCCCGCATCCACCATCATTTGCTTAAGAGTGTCTTGATCTGGATGCATCCGAATGGATTCGGCCAAGTACTCATAGCTGTCAGCGTCTTTAGTAATGAGTTCACCCATCTTTGGTAAGACTTTGAAGCTATATAAATCATACACTTTACGCATGATTTCATGCTGGGGCTTAGAAAACTCTAATACCAATAACTTACCGCCTGGCTTAAGTACGCGGTTCATAGAACGAAGCGCGGCATCTTTGTCTGTCACGTTACGCAGACCAAAGGCGATGGTGATGATATCGAAGTGATTATCGGGGAAGGGCAGTGCTTCGGCATTGGCTTGCACGTAGCTGACATTGTTGACAATGCCTTTGTCACGTAGCTTAGTGCGGCCCACTTTTAGCATAGAATCGTTGATATCAGCTAAAACCACTTCGCCTTTATCACCCACTAAGTGAGAGAATTTAGCGGTTAAATCGCCCGTACCACCGGCAAGGTCAAGCACCTTCATACCCGGACGAGCGCCAGATACTTCAATGGTGTAGCGTTTCCAAAAACGGTGAATACCGAAGGACATAACGTCATTCATGATATCGTACTTGGCGGCAACCGAATGGAACACGCCAGCAACGAGATCGGCCTTTTTATCCGCCTCTACGGTTTTATAACCAAAGTGGGTATTTTTAGATTCACCCTCAGACATCAATGTATTCCTATTGTTTTGCAAAGTATTAGTGGCGAGTGTAAGCCATCGCCTGCATTTGCTGAATCTTTGATCTATCACTCTGTGATCGAGCTAGTAAACTCTCCTCAAGGCGTTAGCTTAAAGAGTTTGGCTTTTGCCAGTGTTTAGTGTGTCGACCCGATAAAATGGACTGGCATTAGACCACAATATCAGGATTTGGTGAATAGCTTCGCGCCTGTAAGGGTACAAGCAAACGATGCTATCGGGCTAAAAATTGGCATCTTGCTTGTACATAGGCATAAATTAACTCGCTGATACTTTGACCCACGTCCCTAAAGCCCGCCTCTATGCCGGCCTCATGACAGCTTGGTGCGGCTTCGGCTAAATGTAAATAAGCACAGGGACATCGGCTGGCGATATAGCTAATGTAGTGGGCGGCATCGAGTAGGGGAATTCCCGCAGCTGTAGAGGCACTGCTCGGCATTTTGGCGATGGCATCGACATCCAACTCTAGCGCTACTGGGAGCGCTGTTTGGTTAAGTTTGTTGGCAATATCCTGTAGCGCCTGTGTCAGGCTAATCTCTCGGCGAATCCAAATTTGTTGGAGGCTATGCCAAGTGCCACCAAACTCGGTGAGTTGTTGTAAATTGGCCTCGCTGTTTTTGAGCTCGTGCAAACCGAGCACATGGTAATACCCCAGCGCACCGCGATTGGCGGCGTAACTAAAGCCATTACCGCTGTGACGCCCTTCGAGCAGGCGAAAATCACTGTGCGGATCTAAATTCACTGCGGCAACTTGGCGTTGATAATGGGCCGAGGTCGCCATTAACAGGCCATAGGCATTGTTGTGGCCGCCACCAATCACTATGGGTTCAAGCCCTGCCGCTTGTATGGCGCTGACTAGTTTAATCACCCGTTCATCGAGCTGCTCAACTGCTTGGCGTAGATGGGTTAGGCTCGCGCCTTCGCCATCCTGTGCCTGTAATTGCAGATCCGCCGTATGAACTTGTCCTAAAATCAGGCATTCGGCGCCCGAAAGAAAACGATTCGACTGTAAATTCAACCACTGGCGCATGCTGGTGGTAAAGGCGTCGGTGGCACCGCCTCTGCCTAGGTTAGCCCGTGGGCCGATATCTTCACCCACTCCGACAATGGCAAATTGTGCACCATGGGCTTTAGCGGTGGTGAGTATCGTTTCTAATGGATGTTCATGGTTAGCCAAGTGTACGCATTGGCCTATTTTGGTCTCACCGGCTCGCGGGCTAACGAGACTGGCGATATCGGCTTGGGTAAATGGGATAAATTCAGACATAGATTAGTATTCTTATCGGGTAGGGACAGGGATATTGTGGCGTACCCAAGGACGAATATTCAATGGTACTTAATGGTATCTGCCAATAAAAAAGCCAGCTTAGCTGGCTTTCTTTCGATGTTATTTAGCATTACTCGATATCGAGTGGTTCTGGCGATAGAATGACGCCAGTGTTATCGGCATAGATATGATCGCCTGGGAGGAAGGTCACGCCGCCAAAGTTGACCGGGATATCGACTTCACCCACTGAATTGCCATCGGCGCCCACAGGAATTGAAGCAAGGGCTTGAATGCCGATGTCTAATTCTTCCAGCGCATCCACATCGCGTACTGAACCGTAAACGATAATGCCTTCCCAGTTGTTGTTGACTGCGATTTCTGCGATAGATGCATCGATCAGGGCGCGGCGTAATGAACCACCACCGTCAACCAGCAAGACTTTACCTTGGCCATCTTCTTGTAAGACCTCGGTGATTAGGCCGTTGTCTTCAAAGCACTTAATGGTGCTGATAGAACCGCCAAAAGAGCTACAACCACCGTAGTTACTGAACATGGGCTCGACTACATCTACGACATCTAAGTACATGTCACATAGTTCTGAGGTGTTGTATTCCATATTTACACTCCTATTGATCCGCGTTGCGTACAGTTTAGCGAGTTTACGCCAGTATAAAAGGGATTCCTGAAAAGAAAAGTGTTATCAATCACGGTATTGTTGCACTTGGACGTTAACACTTATGTTGTAAACTTTCGTCACTTAACAGGTGTTTATCCTCAAAACTTGATATCGGTCATTAAATAACGGTTTTTTATTACAACTCTGTTGCGCGTTTTGGTATTATATCCCAAGTTTAAATTAACTTACTTAACTTAATTTGCTTTAGGGGCAAGGACCCCCCGTTACGCTTATGGACGGTAGAGGGCCTTCGAGAGGTGCCTATGGAAGCTGTAAACACGATTGAAATTATTGGTTATTTTGCCTCAGTAATGGTGGCAATTTCACTTATGATGAAGAATATCATCTGGTTAAGATGGTTAAACTTTGTCGGTTGTACCTTGTTTGTTATCTATGGCGTATTTATTTCAGCCTGGCCTGTTGCGGGGATGAACGCCTTTGTTGCCTGTATCAATATTTACCATTTGACGAAAATTTACCGCGCTAAAGCGCTGGAACAAGCTGTCGCTTGAAGGTTTTCTGACAGTGCTGCCCGTTCATAGCAACTGGGCAGCACTGTATTCTCCCCGTACGTTTTCCCTCTTGCTCCAATTGATAGCTTCATTCCTCGCCATTTTCGCCACATATGTCATAAAACTTTAGGCCTGATGTCACTTTACCGTCATCGGTAGTTCTTAGTCTCACCTTAACACTGAGCACTTAAGCCATCTCTGTTTAAGTTGTCGTAGGTTTAGCGTGGGGTTCTATCGTGAAATAGTCGTCTGACAGGGCGTTAACACATGCAGACGCTAACAGCTGTCGAGAGAATGCACTCATTAACATCGCCATGATACTCGCTGGCATGCCAGCAAGGAGCCTGTTTTATGTTGAGTTACATTGCAGACTTAGATAAGCGCATGTTTTACCGCATTGTGGATTTGAGCCAACGTCACGGTGTTTATGCTTGGGCGAAGCGGATATCGGCAACTGGTGATGGGCATGTGTATCTGTATCTCTCTGTTGGGTTGATGCTGACACACTCCCAAGGGCAGAACCTGTTCAATCTGCTGTTGGCGAGTTTTTTGATTGAATTGCCGTTGTACATATTACTCAAAAAATAGCATTCGCC
>NZ_AKZL01000111.1:0-12477 GCF_000282755.1 Shewanella sp. POL2 | reverse complement strand
GCTGACGGTCTAGCTGATGCTGATCGTGCGGTAAAAGACCTAGAGTTGGCTCAAGCGAAAGCGACTGACCAACTAAAAGAAGCCAAGGTGACGGCTAACGAAATTATTGAGCAAGCTAACAAGCGTAAAGCTCAAATAGTGGAAGAAGCTAAAGCCGAAGCAGACGCTGAGCGTGCCAAAATCATCGCTCAGGGTAAAGCAGAAATTGAAGCTGAACGTAATCGCGTGAAAGAGGATCTGCGTAAGCAGGTTGCTACTCTTGCCATCATGGGTGCTGAGAAGATCCTTGAGCGTTCTATTGATCCAGCCGCCCACAGTGACATAGTTAATAAACTAGTCGCTGAAATTTGATAAGGGGAGTTTGAGTTATGGCTGAATTAACCACCATCGCTCGCCCTTACGCAAAGGCAGCTTTTGACGTTGCTGTTGAACACAACGCAGTGGATACCTGGGCCGAAATGCTCACGTTTGCCGCATTGGTTAGTGAAAACGAAACCATGCAGCCACTGCTGACTGGCTCTTTAGCCAGCACCAAACTCGCCGCACTCTTTATCAGTGTGTGTGGTGAGCAAATCAATGAGCAAGGTCAAAACTTGATAAAGGTAATGGCTGAAAACGGTCGCTTAAAGGTACTACCTGCTGTATCTGAGCTTTTTGCTCAATACCGTAATGAGTGGGCAAAAGAAGTGGAAGCCGATGTGGTTTCTGCAGCTGAGCTCAGCTCTGAACAACAGCAGCAGATCAGTATTTCTTTAGGGAAACGTCTCGCACGCAAAGTTAAGCTGAATTGCAGCACTGACGCCGCGCTTATCGCCGGTGTAATCATTAAGGCAGGTGACTTAGTCATTGATGGCTCTGTCCGCGGTAAGTTATCGCGTCTGTCTGAAAAGCTGCAGTCGTAATTGGGAGTTTGAGCATGCAACTGAATTCCACTGAAATCAGCGATCTGATTAAGCAGCGGATCGAGCAGTTCGAAGTCGTTAGCGAATCTCGTAACGAAGGTACTATCGTTGCGGTTAGTGACGGCATTATCCGCATCCACGGCCTAGCCGATGTGATGCAAGGTGAAATGATCGAACTGCCTGGTAGCCGTTTTGCAATCGCGTTGAACCTTGAACGTGATTCTGTCGGTGCCGTAGTAATGGGCCCTTATGCTGATTTAGCAGAGGGCGTAAAAGTTAAAACTACTGGCCGTATTCTGGAAGTTCCAGTCGGTCGTGGCCTGTTAGGCCGCGTAGTTAACACTTTGGGTGAGCCTATTGACGGAAAAGGAGCTATCAACAACGATGGTTTCTCTCCTATTGAAGTGATTGCTCCTGGTGTTATCGAGCGTAAGTCAGTAGATCAACCAGTTCAAACTGGTTATAAAGCCGTTGACGCTATGATCCCAATCGGTCGTGGCCAACGTGAATTGATCATTGGCGACCGTCAAACTGGTAAAACAGCCATGGCGATCGACGCAATCATCAACCAGCGCGATTCTGGCATTAAGTGCGTATACGTAGCAGTAGGCCAAAAGGCTTCTACTATCGCTAACGTAGTGCGTAAGCTAGAAGAACACGGTGCATTAGCTAACACTATCGTTGTGGTTGCTACAGCTTCTGAAGCTGCTGCGCTGCAATACTTAGCACCGTACTCTGGTTGTGCTATGGGTGAATACTTCCGCGACCGCGGTGAAGATGCTCTGATCGTATACGATGACCTGTCTAAGCAAGCAGTTGCTTACCGTCAGATCTCGTTACTATTGAAGCGTCCACCAGGCCGTGAAGCTTATCCTGGTGACGTATTTTATCTACACTCTCGTTTACTAGAGCGTGCTTCACGCGTAAACGAAGATTATGTAGAAAAGTTCACAAAAGGTGCAGTAACAGGTAAAACCGGTTCGTTAACCGCGCTGCCTATTATTGAAACTCAGGCGGGTGACGTATCTGCATTCGTACCGACCAACGTAATTTCGATTACTGACGGTCAGATCTTCCTTGAGACTGATCTGTTTAACTCTGGCTTACGTCCAGCGGTTAACCCAGGTATTTCTGTTTCTCGTGTTGGTGGTGCGGCTCAGACTAAGATCATCAAGAAACTGTCTGGTGGTATTCGTACTGCTCTTGCACAGTATCGTGAACTTGCTGCGTTCTCACAGTTTGCATCTGACTTAGACGATGCAACTCGTGCTCAGCTAGAGCATGGTGTGCGTGTTACCGAACTGATGAAGCAAAAACAATATGCTCCTATGAGTGTAGCTGCTCAAGCTGTGTCTATTTTCGCAGCTGAAAAAGGTTACCTGAAGGGCATTGAGCTGAAAAAAGTTGGTGATTTCGAAGCCGCTCTGCTCTCGTACATGAACAGCGAGCATGCTGCTTTAATCAAGCTTATCAACGAGACTGGCGATTATAACGCCGATATCGAAGCTGAATTAAAAGCTGGCCTCGACAAGTTCGTAGCAACCCAAACCTGGTAACAATGATAGAGGTGTCTTAAGACACCTCAGGTCCAGATTGGAGAGTAGAGATGGCCGGCGCTAAAGAGATTAAAACCAAGATCGCGAGTGTAAAAAACACTCAGAAGATCACGTCCGCCATGGAAATGGTGGCAGCCAGCAAAATGCGCAGAGCGCAAGAACGCATGGCTGCGAGCCGTCCATACGCGGAAAACATGCGTAAGGTGATCGGTCACGTAGCGCAAGGTTCTCTCGAGTATAAACACCCCTACTTAGAGGTGAGAGAGGCTAAGCGGGTTGGTTACATTGTTGTGGCAACCGACCGTGGCCTTTGTGGTGGTCTGAACGTCAACCTCTTTAAAAAGGTTGTTGCAGACGTGAAAAGCTGGAAAGAGCAAGGTGCAGAATTTGAATTCTGTCCTATTGGTGCTCGTAGTGTGCAGTTTTTCAAAAGCTTCGGTGGACAGGTTTCTGCCCATGCTTCAGGTTTAGGCGATGCGCCAAAGCTCGCTGACCTGATCGGGACAGTACGTGTGATGCTAGATGCTTACAACGAAGGCAAACTGGATCGTCTGTATGTAGTGTTCAACAAGTTTGTAAACACTATGACGCAGACTCCTGTGATCGAGCAGCTGCTACCTTTGCCTAAATCGGAAGATGATGAGGTTGCTCATCGTTGGGACTACATCTACGAACCTGATCCAAAAGCCCTTTTGGATACCTTATTGGTTCGTTATGTAGAATCTCAGGTTTACCAAGGTGTTGTTGAAAACATTGCTTCCGAACAAGCTGCCCGTATGGTGGCGATGAAGGCGGCAACGGACAACGCGGGTACACTGATTGACGATTTGCAATTGGTCTATAACAAGGCTCGTCAGGCTGCGATTACGCAAGAACTGTCGGAAATTGTTTCTGGTGCCTCTGCGGTTTAGGTTAGGTAACGAATACAAGTTTTAGAGGATTAATCATGAGCACAGGTACTGTTGTCCAAGTGATTGGCGCGGTTGTGGACGTAGAGTTTCCACAAGATGCCGTACCTCAGGTATATGACGCTCTGAAGATCACAGGTGAAGGCTCCTGTAATGGTTTGGTGCTGGAAGTTCAGCAACAACTAGGTGGTGGTGTAGTTCGTACCATCGCTATGGGTACTTCTGATGGTCTGCGTCGTGGTCTTGAGGTAGTAAACTCAGGTTCACCTATTTCTGTTCCTGTTGGTACCGCCACTCTTGGCCGTATCATGAACGTTTTAGGCGACCCTATTGATGAAGCTGGTGCAATTGGCGAAGAAGAACGTTATGTGATTCACCGCAGCGCTCCTTCATACGAAGAGCAATCAAACACGACTGAACTGTTAGAGACGGGTATCAAGGTTATCGACCTTGTATGTCCATTCGCTAAGGGTGGTAAAGTAGGTCTGTTCGGTGGTGCGGGTGTTGGTAAGACAGTTAACATGATGGAACTGATTAACAACATCGCTAAAGCTCACTCAGGTCTTTCTGTATTCGCTGGTGTAGGTGAGCGTACTCGTGAGGGTAACGACTTCTACTACGAGATGAAAGATTCTGGCGTTCTCGACAAAGTAGCCATGGTTTATGGCCAAATGAACGAGCCACCAGGAAACCGTCTGCGTGTAGCACTGACCGGTCTGACTATGGCTGAAAAGTTCCGTGACGAAGGTCGTGACGTACTGTTGTTCGTTGACAACATTTACCGTTACACCCTAGCCGGTACTGAAGTATCTGCACTGTTAGGTCGTATGCCTTCTGCGGTAGGTTACCAACCCACTCTGGCTGAAGAAATGGGCGTTCTGCAAGAGCGTATTACTTCAACTAAGACGGGTTCTATTACCTCTGTACAAGCGGTATACGTACCTGCGGACGACTTGACTGACCCGTCACCAGCTACAACCTTCGCTCACTTAGATGCGACTGTTGTATTGTCACGTCAAATCGCTTCTCTGGGTATTTACCCAGCGGTTGACCCATTGGATTCGACTTCTCGTCAATTAGATCCATTAGTGGTTGGTCAAGAGCACTATGACGTAGCTAACGGTGTACAAACTGTTCTGCAACGCTACAAAGAGCTGAAAGACATTATTGCGATTCTCGGTATGGACGAATTGTCAGATGATGACAAGATGACCGTTTCCCGTGCACGTAAGATTGAGCGTTTCTTGTCTCAGCCTTTCCACGTAGCAGAAGTCTTTACTGGTTCTCCTGGTAAGTACGTTTCTCTGAAAGACACTATCCGTGGCTTCAAGGGAATTCTGAGTGGTGAGTTCGATCACATTCCAGAACAAGCGTTCTACATGGTTGGTTCTATCGACGAAGCTGTCGAGAAAGCTAACAAAAAGAAATAACTAAGTAGTCATACTTAGTTTTTTAAGGAGAACGGGATGGCAGCCATGACAGTACAGCTTGATATAGTCAGCGCAGAAAGCAGTATCTTCTCTGGTCGCGTAGCGAGCCTACAAGTGACCGGTTCTGAAGGTGAGTTGGGCATCATGCATGGCCACGCTCCACTGTTAAGCTATATCAAACCTGGCATGGCGCGCATCGTCAAACAAGACGGCAGCGAAGAAGTGTTTTACCTTTCTGGTGGTTTACTGGAAGTACAACCTTCTTCTGTTTCTGTGTTAGCTGATGTGGTTATGCGTGCCAAAGATATTGATGAGCAGGCAGCATTAGAAGCCAAGCGTCGTGCAGAAGCCCATATGGCAACTGCGGGTGCGGACTTTAATTATGATGCCGCTATGGTTGAGTTAGCGAAAGCAATGGCTCAATTACGTGTTGTTGAAACCATCAAGAAAAACATTGCCAGATAAAGGTTATTGTTTGTGATAAAAGGCGGTTATCGAAAGATACCCGCCTTTTTTGTTGGTTTTTTCGCTGCGTTTTGAGATCTGCCTTTCGCTTTGCTGCGCCTTTCCGTTAAAATTGCGCCATTAAATAGAGCTCAGTTTATCCCTTTGGGATGTTAATCAAGGATATGGCAATGGCATTAAATGTAGTGATCTTGGCAGCAGGAAAAGGAACTCGCATGCGCTCGGATCTTCCCAAGGTATTACATCCTATCGCCCACAAGAGCATGGTGCAGCATGTGATTGATACTGCACACCGTATTGGCAGTGATGCTATACAGCTCGTTTATGGCTACGGTGCCGATAAATTAAAATCCGCTTTGGGCGAGCAGCAACTCAATTGGATGTTGCAAGCCGAGCAGTTAGGCACTGGCCATGCGGTCGCTCAGGCGATTCCTAATATCGATGATAATGATACTGTGCTGATCCTTTACGGTGATGTGCCGTTAATCCAAGCCTCTACACTTGAAGCTTTGCTCGCTGCGCGTCCCGATAATGGTGTGGCGATTTTAACCGTCAATCTAACCAATCCTACTGGCTATGGCCGTATCGTGCGCGAGCAGGGCAAGGTTGTCGGTATTGTCGAACAAAAGATGCTAATCCCGAGCAACTTGCTATTAATGAAGTTAACACGGGCATTATGGCGGTTCCTGGTAATGCATTAAAAACCTGGCTTGGTCGCCTATCGAATAACAATGCCCAAGGTGAATACTATCTAACGGATATTATCGCCATGGCCCACGCCGATGGGGTTGAGATTAATACTGCTCAGCCGCAATCTGCTATCGAAGTGGAAGGTGCCAATAACCGCGTGCAGCTTGCACAACTTGAGCGCGCTTATCAGGCCCGTGAAGCCGAAAAGCTGATGATTGCTGGCGCTAATTTGCGCGATCCAAGCCGTATCGATATCCGTGGTGAAGTGACCGTGGGTATGGATGTGATGGTCGATGTGAACGTGATTTTCGAAGGTAAAGTGGTGATTGGCAACAATGTCAGCATTGGTGCTGGCGCGATTCTGATCGATTGTGAAATTGCCGACAATGCCGAGATCAAACCTTACTCTATTATCGAAGGCGCTAAACTCGGCGTAGCAGCCAGTGCGGGGCCTTTTGCCCGTTTACGCCCCGGTGCTGAGTTAATGCAAGATGCCCATATCGGTAACTTCGTTGAGATGAAAAAAGCCGTTTTAGGTGTGGGGTCTAAGGCGGGTCACTTAGCCTATTTAGGCGATGCGCAAATCGGTGCGGGTGTGAATATTGGTGCTGGCACTATTACCTGTAATTACGATGGTGCCAATAAACACTTAACCGTGATTGAAGATAATGTGTTTGTGGGAAGTGATACTCAGCTGGTGGCGCCGGTGACTATTGGTAAAGGCGCGACGCTCGGTGCAGGGTCAACAATTACCCGTGATGTGGGTGAGGATGAGCTAGTGATCACCCGTGTTAAGCAAAAACATCTGACTGGCTGGCAACGTCCGGTAAAGATTAAGAAGTAACGGCTTCATTTTTTGTTATACAAAGCGGCAATTAGCCGCTTTATGTTTTTTTGTCAAAGGTCAAAATCCTCACCAAATAAAAATCAGCTAAATTAATGTTGAATTAATACTATGGTGTTATGGGTAATTCATTGTTTTTATTCAAAGTTGATCTAAGTCACGCGAAATTGTAAATTCATGTAAAGAACCTTAAATAAAAATAATTCTTATTTATATTGCCTGCAATTCTAAGACGAAAGGTCTACTTGAGGTGTTGGCAATGGTATTTAAATATTCAGTTGTAGGTTTGGCCGTTGGGGCTGCATTAATGGCGATGCCTGTTATGGCAGAAGCGCCAAACGATGCAAATATAGAACGTATTAATGTAACAGGCCGTACTTTTAACGATTATAAAGTCGGTAGCGCATCGGGCGCTATGCGTGGCGATATTGACTTAATGGATACCCCGCAGTCCGTTAATGTTATCCCTGATTTTGTTACCGATGAACAATTAGCAACAAACCTTGCGGAAGTCTTAGTTAACGATTCGAGCGTAACGGCGGGTACCACTCGTTGGAACCGCCAAGTCTTCAGTATTCGTGGCTTCGAACTCGATTCGGGCAACGGTTATCTCATCAACGGCCACCAGCAATGGTCTCATTACGTTCAACCTATTGAAACGCTACAACAGGTTGAGGTACTAAAAGGCCCTTCAAGTATGTTGTATGGCCAATCCGGTCCTGGCGGTTTGGTTAATATGGTCACCAAAAAGCCGACCTATGATTCAATGCTCGATTTAGGTTTTGATACTGATGGCTACGGCTCTACCCGTGCGCAGTTAGATGCGGGAGGCAGCTTAAACGATGCTCAAAGCATTCGTTATCGTGGTGTGTTAGTTAAACAAGACACTAAATACTGGCGCGAATATTCAACTACTAATGAAAACCAAGAGCGTAATCGTTGGTTGGGTTACTTAAACTTAGAATTTGATATCAGTGATGATGTTTTGTTATCGGTTAAGTACGACCATACCCAAGACAAAGCGGGCATCGATGCGGGTGGCTGGTTAGATAAACAAGGCAATGTGATTGGCGAGCGTAAAACCGTATGGGACGCGCCTTGGGCCTTTACCGATAATACTGTTTCAAATTTAGGTGCTGATCTGACTTGGCAAATGAGTAACGACTGGAAAGTTAAAGTCGGCTACAACGATCAACAATTTAATCGCCAACGTTTAGACTCTGCGCCAAGTTTGATTGAAGGCTCTGAAGATCCATTCAAAGATGGTTATAGCATCAAACCATTCGACCGTTATGACGATTGGCAGCATAAAACGGCCTATGTGGATTTCACGGGTGAATTTTCTTTGGCAGGAATGGAGCATCAATTCCTTATTGGTGCTAACTATTTAGACTATTTCTATCAGCAGCAAATTCAGAAAGGCAAAAGTCAGCGTGTAATTCCTGGGCAACCAATTATTCAGCAAGATCTTGATTATCATCAAGGTCAGCTAAGCAACCCAAGTGAATACAAGTATTACGGTTTCTATTTGCAGGATTTAATGACATTAAATGAGCAATGGAAGTTGCTTGCTGGTGTACGGTATGACGAACAGAAAAAAGATACCGCTGGCGGTAACAGCTATGCCGTATCGCCTAAATTCGGGGTGATTTATTCGCCTATGGATAATGGCAGTATTTATGTTAACTATTCAAAAAGCTTTACCCCGCAAGGATCTGTAACCAGTTCCGAAGATGTGAATCAAGGGGCTAATCTAAAACCTGAGTATGGCACTCAGTATGAATTGGGAACGAAGTGGGAGCTCTTTAATGACAGTCTACTGCTGACAGCTGCTCTGTTTGATATAACCGTGTCCAATGTCACAACAGTGCTAGATATTCCAGTAACAAGTGATGGTGATAAAACAATAACCACTCAAGGTGGTGAGCAACATCACCGTGGTTTTGAAGTTGGTGCCCAAGGCCAGTTAGGTGATAGCTGGTTTGTGACTTCATCTATGATGTATTTAGATGCGGAATATAATACGGGTGCAGGCAAAATCGGTGGCAAGAATTTAGATGGTAAAACTCCTATTGATGCCCCTGAGTGGTCTGCCAATATCTGGACTCGTTACGAAGTAACTGACAACTTTGCGATGAACTTTGGCGCTATCTACGTTGGTGAGCGTTTTGCTAATGATGTAAATACCATAACCAAAGATGGTTACGTCCGTTTTGATATCGGTGCTGCCTACACTATGGATATTATGGGTAAAGACGTAAGCATCCGCGCAAACGTGAGAAACCTATTTGATACTGAATACTTAGATGGTGGTAGCGATAAGATGGTCACTATCGGCCAAGATCGTAACTTCAGCGTGGCACTTGAAGCTAAGTTTTAAGCTCAGTTCCCCTTTTTAAGTTTCATACAATTAAAGCAGTTTACCTTTGGGTGAACTGCTTTTTTATTATTTTTCATAGAGTTAATTAATCCAACTTAAAAGCGACCCATCTTGATTCGAAATTATCTTTCGAATACTAGTAAAAATGTTTCGTTTCTTTATAATATATCTTTCGAATCGAAAGTTAACTGAAAGGTTTTATGAATAAACGAAATACACAGCAACGACGCCACAGTATCATCAGCATCCTGAATGAACAGGGTGAAGTGAGTGTCGATGAGTTGTCATTACGTTTCGAAACTTCTGAAGTGACTATTCGTAAAGACTTGGCAGAACTTGAAAAAACGGGACTGTTGCTACGCCGCTACGGTGGTGCTGTGGCTATTCCCGATGAAGTGACGCAACAGTTTTCTGCCAAGATTGCCCCTAATAAGTTATCCATCGCTAAAGCTGCGGCGCAGCTGATTAAAGATCACAATCGCATCATTATCGATAGCGGTACCACCACTTCAGGCTTAATTGCTGAACTCAACCAAAAACGTGGGCTGGTGGTAATGACCAATGCTCTGCATTTGGCTAACGCGATTCACGAACTTGAAAATGAGCCGACCCTATTGATGACCGGTGGAACCTGGGATCCGCATTCTGAATCCTTTCAAGGCCAAGTGGCCGAACAGGTATTACGCTCCTATAACTTTGACCAACTGTTTATCGGTGCCGACGGTATCGATTTAGCGCGAGGTACCACCACCTTTAATGAGCTGACGGGTTTAAGTAAGGTGATGGCTGAGGTTTCCCGAGAAGTCATCGTGATGGTGGATTCGGACAAAATAGGCAAGCGGATCCCTAATTTAGAACTACCTTGGTCGCAAATCAGTGTACTAGTCACCGATGATCGCATCGAAGAGAGCGCCCTTAACCAAATTACCGAGCAAGGCGTGAAAGTCATCTTAGCGCCCTACTCGCCTTAGGCATTTGCCCGTGATAAGCCAGAGCAAATGACTCAAACAACTTCATTTTTATTTTTCATTTTATAGGTAAAAACTATGTGCGGAATCGTTGGCGCCGTGGCGCAAAGGGATGTGGCCGAAATTCTGGTCGAAGGTTTACGTCGTTTAGAATATCGTGGATATGACTCTGCTGGTGTTGCTGTGATCCACAATGGCGAACTCAATCGCACCCGCCGCGTGGGTAAAGTGCAGGAATTGTCTGCTGCACTCGAAACCGACCCATTAGCGGGCGGCACTGGTATTGCGCATACTCGTTGGGCGACCCATGGTGAGCCAAGCGAGCGCAATGCTCACCCACATTTATCTGAAGGCGATATTGCCGTTGTGCACAATGGCATTATCGAAAACCATCATAAACTGCGTGAAATGCTTAAAGAACACGGCTACCACTTCAGCTCTGATACCGACACTGAAGTCATTTGTCACCTAGTTCATCATGAATTAAAAACGCACGACACCTTACTGGCAGCGGTGCAAGCCACGGTTAAACAACTCGAAGGCGCTTATGGCACTGTGGTGATTGACCGCCGCGACAGCGAGCGCATGGTCGTGGCGCGCTCAGGCAGCCCATTAGTGATTGGTTTTGGTTTAGGTGAAAACTTTGTCGCCTCCGACCAACTGGCACTGCTGCCTGTCACCCGCTCTTTCGCCTTTTTAGAAGAAGGTGACGTGGCCGAAGTGACTCGTCGCACAGTGAGCATTTTCGATGTGCATGGCAATAAAGTTGAGCGCGAAGTTAAAGAGTCAGAAATCACCCATGATGCTGGCGACAAAGGCGAATATCGCCACTATATGCTCAAAGAAATCTATGAGCAGCCATTGGCACTGACACGCACTATCGAAGGTCGCATTGCTAACAAGCAAGTGCTCGACACGGCTTTTGGTGATAATGCCGCTGAATTCTTAAAAGATATTAAACACGTACAGATTATTGCCTGTGGTACTAGCTACCATGCGGGCATGGCGGCGCGTTATTGGTTAGAGGATTGGGCTGGCGTTTCTTGTAATGTCGAAATCGCCTCCGAATTCCGCTACCGCAAGTCACATTTGTTCCCTAACAGCCTGTTGGTGACCATTTCTCAATCCGGTGAAACTGCCGATACGCTTGCAGCGATGCGCCTAGCCAAAGAAATGGGTTATAAGGCGACACTGACCATCTGTAACGCGCCTGGCTCTTCCTTAGTTCGTGAGTCTGACATGGCGTACATGATGAAAGCAGGCGCCGAAATTGGCGTTGCTTCAACTAAAGCCTTTACCGTGCAATTAGCGGGTTTATTAATGCTGACGGCGGTGATCGGTCGCCATAATGGCATGTCGGAGCAAATGCAGGCCGAGATCACTCAAAGCCTACAGTCTATGCCTGCCAAAGTGGAGCAAGCATTAGGCTTAGATGATGCGATTGCTGAATTGGCAGAAGACTTTGCCGACAAACACCATGCCTTATTCCTTGGCCGTGGCGATCAATACCCGATAGCGATGGAAGGCGCGCTAAAACTTAAAGAGATCTCCTATATCCATGCTGAGGCATATGCTTCTGGCGAGCTGAAACATGGCCCACTGGCCTTGATTGATGCCGACATGCCAGTCATCGTGGTTGCGCCAAACAACGAACTGTTAGAAAAGCTGAAATCTAACGTTGAAGAAGTGCGTGCCCGTGGTGGTTTAATGTATGTGTTTGCCGATGTGGATGCGGAGTTTGAATCTGACGAAACCATGAAGGTTATCCCGGTTCCACACTGCGATATCTTTATGGCGCCGCTGATTTACACCATCCCACTACAGTTGCTTTCGTATCACGTTGCCTTAATTAAGGGCACCGATGTGGATCAACCGCGAAACCTCGCTAAATCGGTGACGGTGGAATAAATCGGAAGCAATAAAAAAACGCCTAAATGGCGGTTTTTTATTGGGGCTTGATTAGAGTTATTTGCTGGTGGCTGAGTCAGTTAAACCGTTATCGCATCAAGCGCGTGCTGCTTTTTTGCTTCTAAACGTTTCCATACTTTATCGTGGAAATAAAACACCACAGTGTTAATTGCGGGCTCAACTAAGGCGACGGCACCACCGACTAAAACACTACCAGTTAATAAATAGGTAACGGTGAAGGCAACGCTGAAATGTAATACGGCAAAAGTAAGTGTCTTGGTCATGATTCTATCCTCTAATGTAAGCCCCTTTTGGGAATGATTAGATGATAACAATTCTCATTAAAATTTAAAGCCGTATTTTGAGATTAGTTTAAACGGTTTTTTCTATCTATAAGCGCTAAAAAATATAAAGCCCTCAAATGAG
>NZ_AKZL01000110.1:0-12601 GCF_000282755.1 Shewanella sp. POL2 | reverse complement strand
CAAGTGCATTGTCTGGATGTGGCGGCGTTGCCACTGGCGCATTACGGCAAGCAAGCCAAGCACTTAGTGATTATTGCGGGTGTGGGGGGCGAGTTATTGGTTGAACTGGTGCGCAGCATAGTGTCGTGTTATGGCCAGTATCACAGCGACAATCACAACCATTCTTATCATTCCAGCCCGCTCGAGTTTATTTTGTGTCCCGTGCATCATAATTATCATGTGCGCAGCTCACTTGCAGAGTTGGGATTATCCCTTAAGCAGGAATATTTACTCGAAGAAAATCAGCGCTTCTATGAGATATTGCATTTAACCCATTCGAGTACAGCTTCGAAGCGCAATGACGTGGCACCCTTAAGTTCGACTGGCTCAATTATGTGGCAAGGGTTAGATGCGGATAAAACCAGCCAGGCTAAGCGTTATCTTGTGCAGACAATCGGCCATTACCAACGTATCCCCGAGAACCGCTTGCCAAATAAGGCGCAAATAGTTGCGGCCTATCAGCAAATCTTGCGGCAACTAAGCAACTGAATTAACCCGTTTCAAGTGTACGTATTGTTGTGCGTGTTGCTTGAAAACGGTTTTGCTCTATAAATCCATAAAGTTGGTTTATGCTAATAGGCCGTTAATCTTGAGTTTTTCTATGCGTTTATTGAAGTCCACCCGAGCCGCCAATATCAATTTGAAACAGGCAAGGATCTTTTATCGCCAAGCCGCCCGCGCCATTGTGCTGTCGGGGGAAGATATTTTGCTGCTCTATACCCAAAAATATCGAGATTACGGCTTGCCCGGCGGTGGTGTGGATAAGGGCGAGAGCATCGAGGTTGGGCTTATTCGTGAGTTACAGGAAGAAACCGGCGCCATTGCAGCTAACGTTATTGCACCCTTTGGCCGCTATGAAGAATATCGACCTTGGTTTCGCGAAGGCGCCAACGTAGTACATATGGATTCCTATTGCTACCTGTGTGAAATCGATATGACTTTAGGTAACCGTGGCTTAGGTGAGCCAAAGCTTGAAGCCCATGAAGTGAAAAACGGTATGCGCCCTGAGTGGATCAATATCCATCAAGCCATTGCCCATAATGAAGAAATTCAGCGCACCTTCGCCAACAAAGGCCAATCTATCGACAGGGAAACCTTTTTGCTGAAACAGATAGTTGCAGAATTATTGTAGATAACGCTTGGCTGGCGACTTTATCACTTAGCCATAAAACTCAGTCTCAAAGCATAGATATAAAAAAGCCACCCAGAGGATGGCTTGTGTGACTCAGAGTGCGTGAGATGCTAGATCACTGTTAAATAAATACAGAAGAAATGACTCATCGCGCCAGCTAGCACAAACAGATGCCAAATCGCGTGATTGTACGGAATACGTTTGCCGACATAAAAGATCACTCCAAGGGTGTAAAACAACCCGCCCAATAGCAGTAGATTAAATCCAAGCGGTGACATTGCTGCTGTTAAATCGCCAATCACCGTCATACAAAGCCAACCCATCGCCAGATATAACACAAGACTGAGTTTTTTAAATCGGTGAATAAATAAGGTCTTAAATAAAATCCCACCAATAGCCAAAGACCAAATCGCCGTCAGGATAATTGTTGAAAGCTGTCCATGCAGGCTGACTAACATCAGTGGGGTGTAGGTGCCCGCAATTAAGCAGTAGATAGCACAATGGTCGGCAATCTTAAGTTTATGTTTCCAGCCAACATGCGTTACGCTGTGGTACAGGGTTGAGCTTAAAAATAACAGGATAAGACTTACGCCATAAATAATAACGCCTGTAAGTTGAATATTGGTGAGATGATCTGCGCCCTTAAGTAGCATAAAGATTAAGCCCACTACACCTGCAATCACCCCTAGGCCATGGCTAATGCTATTGGCTATCTCTTCACTTAAGCTATACCCGCTGATATTTAAAGGTTTTTCATGACTCATTTGCGGCTCTATCAAACTCTGGCTTGGCATGCTGTTGATCCACTCGATGACGATAATGATTGAGTCTATCAGTAGATAAAAGGGAAAGCTACAATTGGCTTACACGTGTAAGCTGATTTGTTTTGCGTGTTCTTGCCATTGGCTATAACACTGATGAGTTCTGTTGTCCTTGTACAAGATTATGGTACTGGTTTACAACTGAATAATGTCACTGCTTTGGAACTTTGTTCGACTCACTTTCTCTAATTCTCCGTAAGATGTCATGGATTTGTTAAGTACTTTATTCATTAAGTACTAAGGGATGGATTTTGCCTGTTCGATCGAATATAGCCCCAGAAGATAGCATCAGATTTGATGCGCACTGCAGTGCCACAAAGGACGAGGCTTTACCATTTTCCGCTTTGCCTTTTTGTGCAACGTTTTTAAGTGCTACAGCCCAAGGCGCTACAGATTTGAACACTAAGCCTTTTAGCGCTTTAAGTGTTCATGCCGAGTCTTGCGATAACAATCTACACCTCAATTTAAGTGAAGCAGACCAAAGATCAATCGATAGCGCATTTCAAACATCTTCAAATCTAAGCGGGCGAGAGCGGCCACATTATTTCAATCTTAAACTATTGCTTTGGGTCATGTTTGGCCATGGCTTACTGCTGTTTTTATTAATTTTTTTATGGCGAACCCAGTCGGAACACTTAGGGCTGCATTTTACTGAATCATCTGCTAACGCACGGACTACAACCAAAGCGTTAAAGGCATATTTTATTTATGCGCCGCCAACGCAAACTGCTCCAGCGGATTCTGCTCAAGATATCTCAGTGGAAGAGTTTATTAACACTAGCGAGCCGATAACCTCACCGCCTAATACCGTAAAGCCGGCAGCTGATATTGAGCAGTCAGCGAAAGTGTCACCAAAAGTCGCAGTAAAGCTGACGCCAAAACCCATGGAGCAGATAGCCAAACCTCCAGAAGTCAGCGCCCAAGAATCAAAAGTAACAGAATCAAAAGCATCAGTACCAAACACATCTGTGCCTAACACCTCAACTCAGGGCCAAACCCAGCAGAGTTCAAAAGAGGCTGTTAAACCGAAAAAGGCAGAAGTCCAATCAAGCTCGGCTCATGCGGCAAGCACTCAACAGTCTGCGGCCAGTGGGCAAAGCGGTGGGGCGGCGAGCAGTGTGGGATTGTTTACTCAGCGTTATTTTGAACGACAGCGTGAGCAAGCTTTAGATGATTTAGTGTTAGAGCAAGCAAATCATTACAGCAAACGGTCGAATTTGTCTGAAATGAGCCCCGAGATGGAGGTACTGATTGTGCCCAATGCCGACGATTTTAGCGGCCCCACCAGTTTGGATTTAGAACTGGATCCGAATCGTATCGTTCGTCAAGGTAATACCTGTTATCGGGTCGTCAAAGTAGGCACCCCAATTAATCCCTATGCTGAGAACTTAGGTTTCCCCTTCGATTGCAGTGGCAAGAAAATGAACCAAGAAATTGACGATGCCATTAAGGCGCAGCTCGATAAAATGATGGTAAAGCGGCCAAAAGGTTAAAAAATAGTGATGATAAATTTTCACTAAAAATAGTTTAAACTATGATCGCTAAAACAAATTTAGATTAAAGTCATTTAAATACATTGCTTTATGTGTTCTTTAATTTTGATTGATAATTTAATTTTTATTCTGAAATTACGCTTGTTTGTTCGCAGCGCTTCTGCCTATACTTTTGCCCATCTTGTCGGAGTGCCTCTTGGCTGAGACCGTTTATTCGGGATCCGTTGAACCTGATCAGGTTAAAACCTGCGAAGGAAACAAGCATAATAACTTCCATTAAATCGTATCAGCGGCAATCTTTTGCCGTCTATTTACCCATCGATTTAGTCGTTATTGAGTCAGTAAATCCACTTACGGTTTACAAGGCTCAGCTCTCAACACTCAAGTCTCCAGACAAGCAACCCCATTTTTATTTGTTAAAGTGAGATTGCTTATGTCCAGTTTAGAATCGTCCTCAGAATCACTTGCCGTGAACACTCATGGGCAAACGAACCGCCGTGTGGCGCGCGCCGAGGCGCAAGCCTTTATCGATACCCTTAAACCATTACAACATCCTAATTCGCAAAAGTTGTATTTGCAGGGAAGCCGTGAGGATCTCCGTGTAGGGATGCGGCAAATTCTGCAAACCGATACGCGGATTGGCGGCACGGTGATCGCGCCCAAAGTCGAGAAAAATCCTCCCATTCCGGTGTATGACTGTGCCGGTCCTTATTCCGATCCTGCTGCGCAAATTAACGTGCGCCAAGGTTTAGCCAAACTCAGATTACCGTGGATTATCGAGCGCCAAGATACCGAAGTGCTCGATTGTGCAACCTCAGATTTTACCCAGCAACGCCTAAAGGATGATGGGCTCGATCATCTGCGTTTCGAAGCCGGCTCAAGTGCGATTGTTCGTCCTCGCCGCGCCTTACCGGGTAAACGCGTGAGCCAATTACACTATGCGCGCCAAGGGATCATTACCCCTGAAATGGAATATGTGGCGATTCGGGAAAATATGGCGCTCGCCCAGGTGCAAGATGAAATCTTAAACCGCCGCGGCCAAGGTGAATCCTTTGGCGCCGTAATAGGTAAACCGATAACCCCTGAATTTGTCCGCGATGAAATTGCCCGTGGACGCGCCATTATTCCGTTAAATATCAATCACCCCGAAGCTGAGCCTATGATTATTGGCCGTAACTTTTTAGTCAAAGTGAACGCCAATATCGGTAACTCGGCGGTCACGTCTTCCATCGAGGAGGAAGTGGAAAAGCTAGTCTGGTCAACCCGTTGGGGCGCTGACACTGTGATGGACTTGTCCACTGGCCGGTATATCCATGAAACCCGTGAATGGATTATCCGCAACTCGCCAGTGCCTATTGGCACAGTGCCGATTTATCAAGCATTGGAGAAAGTGAATGGTGTTGCTGAGCACCTGACCTGGGAAGTGTTTCGCGATACTTTGATTGAGCAAGCGGAGCAGGGCGTCGATTACTTTACCATCCACGCGGGCGTGTTATTGCGCTATGTGCCGATGACCGCCAAACGGGTGACTGGGATCGTGTCCCGCGGCGGCTCTATTATGGCCAAATGGTGCTTGAGCCACCATCAAGAAAACTTCCTCTATACCCATTTCCGTGAGATTTGCGAGCTGTGCGTTGCCTACGATGTGTCGCTGTCATTAGGCGATGGTATGCGACCTGGCTCCATTGCCGATGCCAATGATGAGGCGCAGTTCGCCGAGCTTGAGACCTTAGGCGAGTTGGTCAAAATCGCTTGGGAATACGATGTGCAGACCATTATCGAAGGGCCTGGACATATCCCGATGCAACTTATCAAAGAGAATATGGATAAGCAGCTTATCCACTGCGCCGAGGCGCCGTTTTATACCCTAGGGCCGCAAATTACCGATATTGCGCCGGGTTACGATCATTTCACCTCGGGGATAGGTGCGGCGATGATCGCATGGTATGGCTGCGCCATGCTCTGCTATGTGACGCCGAAGGAGCACTTAGGTTTACCCAATAAGCAGGATGTCAAACAAGGGCTGATTGCCTACAAGATTGCCGCCCATGCCGCCGATATTGCCAAAGGCCACCCGGGCGCGCAGATCCGCGACAATGCGTTATCTAAGGCGCGTTTCGAATTCCGCTGGGAAGATCAATATAACCTCGGACTTGACCCTGAGACCGCGCGTGCCTATCACGATGAATCCCTGCCACAAGAGTCGGCCAAGGTCGCGCATTTTTGCTCTATGTGCGGCCCTAAGTTCTGCTCAATGAAGATCACCCAAGATGTGCGCGACTATGCGGCAAGTTTAGCGGCGGGTACGTTGTCAGGGGCTTCGTCAAGCCAAAATGTTGAGAGCGCTGAAGTGCTTGCATCGATAAACCCTGCTCAACAAGGGCAATCAAACACAGAAGCAATCCAGCAGATCAGAGTCAAAACCCAAGATGAATTAGCGGCGGCCATGGCGCAAAAATCGGCAGAGTTTGCGGCTTCGGGTGCCAAACTGTATCTGCCGCTGGGCGATGCTAATACAGCCAATGAAGCGGCAAAGCATCAGGATGGGGCAGAGCTCAAACCAACAGCACAGGCTGCGGAGGTTTGATAATGACCCTTACTAAAGATATTAGCCAGGTGGCGCCTAAACCTATCGTCTGGACCATTGCCGGTTCAGACAGCGGTGGCGGCGCGGGGATCCAAGCCGACTTAGCCACCATCAAGGATTTGGGCGGCCATGGATGCAGCGTGATCACCACGCTAACGGCGCAAAGTTCAGTAGCGGTGGCGTTAGTTGAGCCTGTGAGTGAGGCAATGTTACTCACACAGCTCTCGACCCTGTTAGCCGATCTGCCGCCTCAGGCGATTAAGATTGGTTTACTCGCAAATCAGCAACAAGTGCACTTAGTAGCCGATTGGTTGGCTGGTTTTAAAACCCAATTTCCACTCGTCCCCGTTATTCTCGACCCTGTGATGGTTGCAAGCTGTGGAGACGAACTCGGCGATAAGAGCACGGCGAGTAAACCTCTGGATTTTGCACCCTTTAAGGGCTTGATTAGCCTGATAACGCCGAATGTGCAGGAGTTGGCAAGGCTTACTGTCGCCACAGACAAACGAGCGTCAGCCATTCATACAAAAGCAGAATTCGCCGCTGCGGCAATGCAACTCTCTGCGCAATTAGCTTGCAGCGTATTAGCCAAGGGCGGCGATATTGATTTTGCGGCTCAGGCAAGTGCTGGCATTAACACCAGTGATGTCTTAAGCGATCAAAAAAGCGATATCACAAGTCATCGCATCGCTACAGAGAATCAGCGTTTGGCGGAGGATTTGTTGATTTGTCATCAGGTTACTGGCTGCTCACCGCTTGACGCGAATGGTGGTTTTTGGCTCAGTAGTGCGCGGATAAACACGCGCCATAACCACGGCAGTGGTTGTACTCTGTCTTCAGCCATCGCCTCGGTGTTAGCCTTTGGCTTTGTATTGCAGGATGCGGTTGTGGTAGCAAAAGCCTATGTTAATCAAGGTCTAATTTATGCAGTGGGGATTGGCCAAGGTCCAGGGCCACTCGCGCGTACCGCATGGCCGCACAGCTTAATGGCGTATCCTTACGTCACTTCTTACCCTAAAAATAGCTTGAATGAATCCATTGATTTGCAATGCGGCGCGTTTAAGCGCCTTGATCCTGACTTAGGGATTTATCCCGTTGTCGATAACTTACTGTTACTCGAACAATTATTGGCGTGGGGCGTGAAGACGGTACAGCTCAGGATAAAGTCTAATGCGCTAAAGTCTAATGTGCTGGCGTCGGACGAACTTGAGGCACAAATCCAAACCGCGATTGCCTTAGGTAAGCATTATGATGCGCAGCTTTTTATCAATGACCATTGGCAATTAGCGATAAAGCATGGCGCATTTGGGGTCCATCTTGGACAAGAAGATCTGGCAGTGACGGATCTAAACGCCATTCATGCCGCGGGATTGGCGCTTGGCATCTCTAGCCACGGTTATTTTGAGCTGCTGCGTGCCCATCAACATGCGCCATCTTACATTGCTCTTGGGCATATTTTCCCGACGACGACCAAGCAAATGCCATCGGTGCCACAAGGGTTATTCAAGTTAGCGCATTATGTTGAACTGTTAAAAGCGCATTATCCCTTAGTGGCAATTGGCGGCATCGGGCCTTCGAATCTTGCCCAAGTCAAAGCGACTGGGGTGAGCAATATTGCCGTGGTGCGGGCGATTACCGAATCAAGCGATCCAATAATGGCCTTTGCCGAATTGACGCGAGCTTGGGAGTCAAGCCTATGAGCATCACACAAGAGCAGGCGCAATCCCTTGCCGATAAAGACTTTATTCGTTATTCGCGGCAAATATTTTTACCCGAGGTCGGCGAGGCTGGCCAGTTGCAGCTTAAACAGGCTCATGTGCTTATCGTCGGCTTAGGCGGCCTCGGGCAATTGGCGGCGCAATATTTGGCTTGTGCCGGAGTCGGGCGCTTAACGCTTGTCGATGGCGATAGGGTGGAATTATCCAATCTGCCAAGGCAGTTACTCTTTAGTGACGACGATATTGGTCATCACAAAGCCCTCATTGCTAAACAGAAATTGGCCGTGTTGGCGCACGGTTGTGAGATTGATGCCTTTGCCGAGCATTTGACTCTCGAGTCTGCGAACACTGTATTTTCTGGTCTGTTAACCCATGGTGAAGAGACGAGGTTAGTGCTTGATTGTACTGATAACCTTACTGCGCGCCATTGTATCAATCGGTTGTGTATTGAGCATGCCTTGCCTTTGGTGAGCGCCTCGATTGCTGCCTTTAACGGCCAATTGTTTGCGGTTGATCAGCGGCGATTTCCCGCAGGCGGCTGTTATCACTGTATCTTCCCCTCGAATATTCGCGCGCCACAAAACTGTAGCAGTCAAGGAGTGCTCGGCCCCAGTGTCGGCGTGATGGCATCGATGCAGGCGCTGCTAGCGATGCAATTGTTGCTCTTAGCCACGCCGCCAACTTCTACAACAAAACAAACGGGTAATCAGTCTTTCGAAGAGACAAGTCACCCAGTCACCTCCACGAGAGCGCTACTTGGCCGATTTTGGCGTTTCGATGCCAAGTTACTCCAATGGCATTCGGCCGCATTAACCCGTGATCCCGAGTGCAAGGTGTGCGGATTAAAGCCAAGTGCATTAATGCAATCAACCACAGCTGCTTCATTCAAATCTGTCCCTAATCGAGGTTTGTCATGATTTTAATTCATCTCAATAATGTGCCCCAAACACTTCAACAACCGCTCAGTTTACAAGCCTTGTTAGAAGCACAAAATATTTGCCAACACTCGGTTGCCTTAGTGCTTAACGAGGCCGTTGTGCCAAAACACCGATGGTCATCTATCCTATGCCACCATGAGGATAAGATTGATGTATTTGCCGTGGTCGCGGGAGGTTAAGATGTTAACGATTGCAGGTGTGGAATTTGAGTCACGATTATTTACGGGCACGGGAAAATTCAGCTCAAGTCAGCTGATGCTGGAGTCAATTAAGGCGTCTCAGTCGCAGTTGGTGACCGTTGCAATGAAAAGAATTGATTTAAAAACTGGGGACGATGATTTGCTCTCGCCACTTAGGCAAGCGGGCGTGCGACTCTTGCCTAATACCTCGGGCGCGCGTAATGCTAAGGAAGCGATATTTGCTGCTGAATTAGCGCGGGAAATGCTGGGAACACAATGGGTTAAACTTGAAATTCATCCCGATCCCAAATACCTGATGCCCGATGCGGTCGAGACATTAGCCGCAGCCAAAATCCTCTGTGAACGCGGCTTTATTGTGATGCCCTATGTGCATGCCGATCCCGTGCTGTGCCGACGTTTAGAGGATGTCGGCTGCGCCGCTGTGATGCCACTGGCAAGCCCAATTGGCACCAATCAGGGGCTGGTGACAGAGCCTTTCATCAAGATGATTATCGAGCAAGCAAGGGTGCCGGTGGTGATTGATGCGGGAATTGGCGCGCCATCCCATGCGGCGCACGCGATGGAGTTAGGTGCCGATGCCGTGCTGGTTAATACCGCCATCGCCAGTAGTACGTCACCGGTTCAAATGGCGCAATGCTTTCGAGATGCGGTAGATTGCGGGCGACGCGCCTTTGAAGCGGGGCTTGGGCGAGTACAAACTCAGGCTGTGCATACCAGTCCATTAACGGGATTTTTGCAGCAATGAGTTTTATCGACCAATTTGCCCGTATTGAACGGGATAAGTTATTGCTGGCGTTGTATTCTTGCACGGCAGTGGAGGTTGAGCGCGCCCTAATGCAACCCGATGGTAACCTGCAGAGTTTACTCGCCTTGCTGTCTCCTGCGGCCGAGCCCTATATCGAAGAGATGGCACAGCGCTCGGCAGCGCTCACTCGGCAACGCTTTGGGGCCAATATCGGATTGTACTTACCACTGTACTTGTCCAATCTTTGCGCTAACGAATGCGATTACTGTGGCTTTAGCATGAGTAATAAACTGAAGCGTAAAGTACTGAATGAACAGGAACTCGCTGCCGAAATAGCGATCATAAAATCCCGCGGCTTTGATTCTATCTTGCTGGTGTCGGGTGAGCATGAAACTAAGGTCGGGATGGATTACTTTCAGCGGATTTTACCGTTTGTAAAACAGCAGTTTAGTTATGTGGCGATGGAGGTGCAGCCGCTTGAGGAGATTGATTATCGTAAGCTCGTCGAGCAGGGACTTGATGCGGTGATGGTGTATCAAGAAACCTACCAAGCCGCGACTTATGCTAAACATCACACCCGAGGCAAAAAACAGGACTTCGCCTATCGGCTTGCCACGCCCGATCGCGTTGCCCGTGCGGGTGTCGATAAGATAGGTCTAGGTGTGCTACTGGGATTAGATGACTGGCGCTTAGACGCCTTGATGATGGGCTATCATCTTGATTATTTAGAGCGGCACTATTGGCGCACCCGTTTTAGTATTTCTCTACCACGTTTGCGGCCTTGTACTGGTGGCATAACACCAAAAGTGCATTTAACCGATCTTGGACTCGTGCAAATGATCTGTGCCTTTAGACTTTTTAATCAACAGCTTGATATCAGTTTATCGACCCGCGAGGCGCCATCACTTCGGGATAATTTATTGCCACTTGGGATAACGCAAATGAGTGCGGGCAGCTCAACCCAGCCAGGCGGTTACCAAGCACCTGACAGCCAGCTCGATCAGTTTGAGATCAGTGATGAGCGAACTGTTGAGCAGGTCATCAGTCAAATGCGGCTCAAGGGATTTAACCCCGTCTTTAAGGATTGGGAATCGGCTTGGATAGCCTGTTAAAAAGGAGCTGAAAATGAGCAAAAAAGCTCTCCATAAGAGGGATAAATCTGTACATCAAGGTAGGTTTGGTCAATAATTAACCTAGTGTTCACCAGATGCAGGAATCCCTTTATGCAAATCCAATCTGCTTATGCTTCCGGTCTGCAAGGCTTGCAAACGGCTCAATCAGGCTTAACACAGGCTACGATTGATGTGGCTAAACCGAGTCCTTCGCAAAGCGCTGCACCCACAGAAACCGCTAAGGCGGTAGATGAAACCGATAAAACCTCAGCATTAGTTGCTGCCAATTCATCATTGCGACAAGGCGAAGCATCGACTGAGGTACTAGAGAGAGAATCTGAAACTATAGGTTCGATTATTAACATCAAGGTGTAACTATGTCGGTCATGGCGCTGTCATCTCAGGTTGGCGCGCCATCCAATTCGTTTTTGAGTGCTGATAAGCCGATTGAGCCGCTAAAAGGAGCAAAACCTCAAAGTGGACTGGTTTATCAAGGTGACAATAGTCAGACGGTTGCTAACCATAGCGCTTCAACGGCTAGCCTGCATGCACCAAAATCCGAAGTGAGTGGGGCACTTGAACCGTCTTTAAGTAGCTTTACTGCTGCGTCCAACCAAACTTTGCCTTTCACTGGGACTCAGCCTGAGTTATTGGCAGGCGCTAAATCGAGTTATGCGAGCCTTTCTTCTAGCGCGAATAATGTTGCGATACAGAAAGCTATTGTAGATTTAGGTGTAAACGCTTCTGCCCAGCTATATTCAAACCCCTCCGCTCCAAAACTGATAGATTCGACTTCACAGTCTTCAACTAATAAAAGTTTTAGTTTACTCACAGGACCTCGTTCCATAGGTGGAATGAGAGGTGGGCAAATTGCTGCCTCTCAGACAGCCGTGTCAGTGTTGAGTGCTCCGGATATGGGGCTTTCAACCTTGAATGGTGCCGTTAATCCTCTGGTGTCTTTGGCGCCAAGCACAACCGCTTACTCAACTGAAAGCGATATCGGTAGTATTACTTCGTCAAATTCGGATTTCGCCAATATATTCCCGACTTCAGATCCCATCACAACGAGTATCGCACCATTGGGACAACAAAAGGCCACTAGTACTGCAATTAATCCTTTTGCTACTGAGTTTGCAGGGGCTGATGTTGTGGGTACTTCTTCGGGGACCCGCGATTCGGTGGTGGCCAACGTTGGTGATAGAACCTCGCCTCAGGCAAACAGTTTGAGTGAGCAGTTTAGTCATATCTTTGGCCAACCTGCCGCGACCAAGGAACCAGTTGGGAGTGAATCGGTAGCAGGCGAACTTTCTCACATTCAGCAAAATCAAGCTGAACAAGTTCGTGATGAGCAAGCTAAGCAAGCAAGGGAAAAGGCTATACAAGAGCAGGAGCAAAAACAACAAGCATTAGCCGAAGCCTTTGCTAAAGCCGATAATAGCCAACAAGCTCAGCAGACACAGGGCGAACAAACTCGCCAGCAAGACTTAGCGAAAGAGCAAGTCAAACAGACACAAGAAAAGGCGATAGAGCAACAAAAAGCCCAAATTGACGAATTAAAAGCAAGGGACACAGAAGTCAAAGCTCATGAGCACGCTCATGCCAGCGTGGGTGGTCAATATGCCCAAAGCCCTAGTTTTAAATATGAAAAAGGAGCTGATGGCCAACGCTATGCCACCGACGGTGAAGTACAAATCGATGTGTCGATAGTACCAGGCGATCCTCTGGCGACCATCAATAAAATGAAGCAAGTCTATGCGGCCGCGATGGCGCCAGTTGACCCATCTTCCGCCGATATTCGCGTGGCGGCGCAAGCACT
>NZ_AKZL01000109.1:0-12858 GCF_000282755.1 Shewanella sp. POL2 | reverse complement strand
TGGAAAGGGCCCGCCGCAGTAAGCAAAGTCGGTGAAGTAATTGAGATACCAGCAATCCCCCTGGCGGTAGAGATTGATTTCGACGGGGTGATAACCGCCGCTCTCTGCGTTGTAATCGGGATCGCGGTAGTTAAAAGTGACGCTGTTGAGGTCAGGGTGATTGAGCGCGGCCAGTTGCCGTTCTAATAATTCATAAAAAGGCTCTGGCAGTGGCAGGATGGTTTCGCGATGTATTTTCATGGTGGACTCCAAAACAAAAAGCCCGCGAACGACAGGCGTTGTGGGCAGGGTAGGTTGTTAACGACAGAGGCTTGCCGTAATGATTTAGGTTACAAGGGCGCGGGTGTGATGGGTTTAGCTCTTTGATTGCGATAGAACTGAAACCGATAGATAGGATTAGGATGCTCGCGTGAAATGACGGTGAGGCTAGTTAATCCAAACTCACTTCCACTTGATAGACTTCCATCTGGTAGTAACTAACAAAGTTATCGCTAAACAACTTAATCAGCCCCTGTGATTCCCGTTCCCCAATCCAGCCGCTAAACAGGCTATAGACCTGCTTGCTGTTAAAGCAGATATCGATATCTTTAACCAGTTCAGGGAAGGGATGACCGCGAAAAGCAAAGTCGGTGACGTAGACTAAACGCCAGTGATCTTGTTGTTTCTCAAGCCTGACTTCGACGGGATGAAAGCCACCCGCTTCGGCGCTGTAATCAGGATCGCGAAAATTAAGAGTGATAGCGTTGGCGTCTTTTGGTGTGACTTCAGCCAGTTCCTTTTCAATCACTTGGTAAAAACGATCGGGCATCGCTGGCAGTTGGTTACGCTTGATAGTTAATGTCATGGAATATTCCTTATTTAAAAACGGGCATACGCAAGAGCCAAGGCGTAACTGCGCCTTGGCTCTTGTTGTCTATGCGGTTTGAAAACAGTTGTTGGTCGAGCGGTTTAACGTGAGTCGCTATGGGCTACTTGCTAAGGTTTTTGAGCTGGGAGATTAAAGTTTGGTGGTTATGTTTAACGGATTAGTACTGGCTTACGATAATGAATGGGTTATTGAGTCAGGGCGAAGTTGCTGGTGGTCAGTGGCTCAGTGGCTTAGCTTTGGTTTAGTTTCGGTTTGATAAATCGCAATATACAAATAACCGTGACTACCAAGTGTGTCGGCCTCACAGGTAAAGCCAGCGAGTTCAATGCTCACGCAGTGCTGCTTGGTGGCATCAATCTTGCCGGTGGCCACCAGCCGCTCAAGCTGCTTAACCATAGCGGGAAAGGCCTCGACAAATTGTTGTTTAATGGCTGGTGGAAATTCACCGACAAAGCTTGCGCGGTCATGGAGATAATCCAAATGCAGGCCGCGTAAAATCAGCCTTGCACCAAAGCGGGGGGACACTTTACGGGGCAGGCCCCAGGCGTGCTCAATATCGAAAAGTTTTAGGGTTGTCATAGTGACCTCAATGGTTGAATAGAACTTTAGGGAATTGGTTGCTTATTAGCGGACTAGCTAGAGCGGTGATAAATACCAGTGCTAGTAAAAGTGCTTAATACGGCTGACTAGTGGAGTGGGTGATGACAGATAACGGTCTTTAGGTATGCACACTCCAATTAGGCTGTTCATTACTGCCATGGTTAAAGTACACGCCGTTGATCACCCTTTGCCATTCACCTGTTGGCACACCATAACTATCGCAGGGGCAAACATAGCGGCAAAAGCTGATCTCCTTGGGCAAGTGTTCAACCACATCACGGTGAAACACACTCAATACGGTTTTATGCAGCTTGGGATTCGGTGCCACAATCGGCTTGCCAATCACTTGGCCCATGGCATTAAGTGGACGGACAAACATCGGCAAAATGAGTTCAACCGCTAAGCGGTTACGCAGTTCAGGAAACGCGGTGCAGGCTTCGGCAACGCAGGCCTGTGAAAAGCTATCGGTAAATTCAATCATGATGGACTCCCACGTATAAAGGGCTCCCACTCCGGGAGCTCCTTATGCCGCTATTAATAAGAGCGGTTAATTAGATAGCCAGCCACGCTCGGCGAATGACACACAGGTATCGGCGACAACTATGTGATCCAAGACCGGTACATCGATGGTGGCCAGTGCCGCAATAAGGCGCTCGGTGATCCGTCTATCTGCGCTTGAGGGTTCGGCGCATCCGGAAGGATGGTTGTGGGCGAGAATTACTGCGGCAGCATTACATAGCAAAACGGCTTTAACCACTTCTCGCGGATAAACACTTGCACTGTCAATTGTGCCAAAGAACATCTCGTTGTATTCAATCAGTCGGTGCTGACTGTCGAGCATCATCACCGCAAACACTTCACGTTGATGCTGGTGGAGCTTAAAGCGCAGAAAATCCATAGTTGCTTGCGGGTTACAAAAGGCATCGCCTCGCACAAAGCGCTCTGCGACGATACCTGCTGCGGTTTCTAAGATTTGCGATGAGGTTTGTGACCAGCTATTGCTGGGTAGGGTGATCACTTTGTGCATAGCGCCTCCAAAGGTTGCTAAATCGGTATATGCACAGAGGTGATATATATCTGAAAAGATTTGGAAATAGGGAAAAAGTTAAAAATTACTGGAAGGACATATGTAATGAGACAATAACCGAGAAACTCATCATGAAACTAATTCGCCTTACTAAAGTTATGGATTACACAGGTCTAGCACGTTCTACTATCTACAAGTATATCGCAGAAGGAACATTCCCCAGACCTGTGTCACTCGGTAGCCGAGCTGCCGCTTGGGTTGAGAGTGAGGTGCAAGACTGGATTTTAGAAAGGATAGAGGAACGTGATATTCAACGTACCGCCGTTTAATACAAACCGACACTTGTTTTACTGCGCATTCATTAAGTTCAGGCTATCCCTTACAACTTCCTGCCTTCGAAGGCTAAGAATGTCCCCCATTTCTAGATTGAAATGCTTTTTCTTGGCTGCGCCCCTCTATATGTAATAACTAAAAATAACCTAACTAAACCAAGGGAACGACCGAAAAAGCTAGGGTAGGACAAAAGTCAAAGTTTACTTAGACTGTTGTAATAACACTTCCATATTAAGTACTTGAATGACAAAGGCTATTCAAGCAGGGCAATAACTTGACATATAGACAAGCGCATCGCCCTCACTGGGATGCGCTTGTCTGTCGCCCTGATGCTCAACTTAAAGGAGGGATGCATCAATTCCTTAGTCATTCATCCTCAAAGCGTTTAACTGCAATTTTTAAACGACAAAGAAAACGTATTTACATCGCCAAATCAACTATCAAGAAAACCTTTGCAGGTTTTCTTGATACGCTAGGGATACAGCTAGACAGCTTATACACAGCCACTTTTCCGCCCAAGGCCGTCTCACTTTGTAGTCGAACTGCTACACGGGTAGAAAGTGAAGTGCAGGAGTGGATTTTAGAAAGGATAGAAGCAAGAGATTGTTAACTTAAAGAGTTTGAATGCACTACTTAATAAGTTAAGTCTTAAATGGAATTAGCGATTATGAATATCCGTTTAGAGATGATTTAGTTGCTAAATATGACGTAGGTGTCACAACAAGGTTATGGTGAGTAAGCGTTTATGAATGTAGTATGTATTTGAAACGGAGAGCATAGTAAGGTTTTTTATGGATGATTTTTCACCTTCTGATCTAAAAACAATTCTGCACTCAAAGCGCGCCAACATGTATTACTTGGAATATTGCCGTGTGATGCAAAAAGATGGCCGTGTGCTCTATTTGACCGAAGCCGATAAAGAAAACCTCTACTTCAATATTCCGATTGCCAACACCACCGTACTCATGCTCGGCAACGGTACTTCAATTACTCAAGCCGCCATGCGCATGCTCTCACAGGCTGGCGTATTGGTGGGGTTTTGTGGCGGCGGCGGTACGCCACTGCACATGGCTTGCGAGGTGGAATGGTTCACGCCTCAGAGCGAATATCGCCCAACAGAATACTTACAAGGCTGGCTCTCATTCTGGTTTGATGATGAAAAGCGCTTGGCCGCCGCCAAACAATTTCAAAACGCACGGATTGATTACTTGCAGCGCGTTTGGCGATCAGACCGAGAATTAACGCTTGAGAAATTTAATCTACAAGATGAAGTAATAAAGCAATCCCTTGATACCTTTCACCAACGTACTGAAGCCGCGAGTAAACCAGCCGACCTGCTCCTCACGGAAGCGCTGCTCACTAAAGCCCTGTACAAGTACGCCGCCAATAACACAGGCAAAGAAGGCTTTACGCGTCAGCATCAGCCGGATAAAAAATGCACCGACAAAGCCAACGATTTTCTCAATCACGGCAACTATTTAGCCTATGGGCTTGCGGCAAGCTGCCTGTGGGTGCTTGGTATTCCGCACGGCTTTGCTGTCATGCATGGCAAAACCCGCCGAGGCGCTTTGGTATTTGATGTCGCGGACTTAATCAAAGATGCCATTGTGCTGCCGTGGGCTTTTGTTTGCGCCAAAGAGAACGCCAGCGAACAAGAGTTTCGCCAACAAATTCTGCAAGCCTTCATTGAGCACAAAGCCCTCGACTTTATGTTTGACACAGTAAAAAAGGTTGCGCTGGAAAAGAGAAAAGAATAGTGCGGCTTAGCGCCGCACTTGCTACCTGCATGGCAGTGAACATGAATGTGAGTACATATTATTTCTAAGCTGCTATAACGCAGTGAAAGGATGGTAGCTACCTATTACGATAAAGACAAGTTTTTCTTGAGTCTATGTTAGTACTTATTAGGTTGATCTTTTGTGGGGTTCATGTATTGTATATTTTGTGAACATTGAAACGTGTGGTGTTTTGATGAAAAGATTGATCAGTATTTATTGCTACATAAAGAATTGCTTATGGATATTATCTCTCTGGCTAAAGGACATGATGTCAAAGCCGGAGAACACTGCAACTTTTTTAATGTTACTAAAAATTATTAATGAAATTAAGCGATTGCTATATTGATTTTGGACTAACAATATGATGGTCACCTTTGTTTCTCAGTGTGAAAAAAACGCGCTTAAGAAAACCCGTCGCGTACTGGATGCTTTCGCCAACCGGATTGGCGATAACACCTGGCAAACCCTGATCACCGAAGAGGGATTGTTAACGGTGAAAAGAATGCTGCGTCAAACCGCCAGCCGCAGCACCGCCGTCAGCTGCCACTGGATTCGTTCCCGTTCGCGCAGCCAGTTTTTATGGGTGGTGGGGAATAAAAAAAAATTTAATTTGGAAGGTGTGGTGCCAGTCAATACAACTGCGCTAAATCTTGAACACAAAGAATGGGAACAAGGGTGGCAGTTGAATGAAGTGATATTGCTGGCAGCAAGCATAGCGGGTTTGTTTCATGACTTCGGTAAAGCCAACAACTTATTTCAAGCTAAACTAGCTGGAAAAACCAAGCAAAAAGGTGAACCTTATCGCCATGAATGGGTATCACTGAGGTTATTTGAAGCCCTTGTCAAAGGTAAAGCAGATGAAGCTTGGCTCACAGAATTGGCAACACTTTCTGCTACAAAAGCGGCAGAGTTAGAGCAATCTATGCTCAGAAACCTGTGCAAGGATTACCAAAAGCAACAACGTGTGTTTGAGCATTTATCGCCTTTGGCAAAGCTTGTCGCTTGGTTAGTGGTGTCACACCACAGACTGCCCTTAGATCACCGTTGCGAATCACGAATAGAACAAATGGATCAATGGTTAAACACATGCGCTTCCAGCCATTGGAATTCAGCCAATGCTCTTGATTTAAATGTTTATAGTGCAGAAGCGGTTACGCAAAACTGGCTGTTTAAATTTGGCACACCTTTATTAAGCCGCACTTGGCAAAATAAGGCACAAAAACTGGCGATAAGAGCACTAAAAAATCCGATTTTTAGCGCTAAGAACTCAGATTGGTTAGGCCAAAGCTTTGTTGCCCATATTGCGCGAATGAGTTTGATGCTGGCAGACCACTATTATTCATCATTGCCTATTGAAAAATGTAAAACGGCATGGCGTGACATAAATTACCAACCTATTGCAAACACAGATAAAACAGTAAGTTCGGAAAAAAGTACGGCGAAGCAACGGCTTGATGAACACAACATTGGCGTAGCGTCTAATGCGCTGCGTTTTATTCAAAATTTACCAGCGCTTAAAATGACTTTGCCCGCTATTACGCAACACAGGTTGTTTACTAAAAGTGCCGATCAAGCAAAGTATCGTTGGCAAGATAAAGCGTTTGGCGAAATTAAAACGGTTGCAAAAGAATCCGAAAAAAGAGGTTTTTTTGGAGTCAATATGGCGTCAACTGGCTGCGGTAAAACCATTGCAAATGCTCGTATCATGTACGCTTTGGCTGACGAAAGGGAGGGCTGCCGATTTTCAGTAGCATTAGGATTGAGAACGCTCACTTTACAAACGGGAGATGCCTACAGAGATCTTTTAAAATTAGGCGATGATGAGTTGGCGGTACTTGTTGGCTCTCAAGCGGTAAAAACTCTTCATCAGTTAAGCAAAGAACAAGAAATCGTTGGGTCTGGGAGTGAATCGGCGGATGACTTATTCGCTGACCTTTATGTTAGCTACCAAGGTCAAATTTACGATGGTCGGCTCAAGCATTGGCTAAGTAGTAGCTCCAAGCTAGAGCAGCTAGTTAGTGCTCCTGTTGTTGTCAGCACGATAGATCATTTAATGCCAGCGACTGAAAGTAAGCGTGGCGGTAAGCAGATCGCACCTATGCTACGTTTGTTGACCTCCGATTTAGTGCTCGACGAGCCAGATGACTTTGGTTTAGAAGATTTACCAGCACTGTGCCGTTTGGTTAACTGGGCGGGGATGCTTGGTTCTCGAGTGCTATTGTCATCGGCTACCTTGCCACCTGCACTGATTAAAAATCTATTTGATGCCTACCAAAGTGGAAGACAACAGTTTAATCAAGCGCAGTTTGGCGGTAATCAAAATGGCTCTGTAGTGTGCGCATGGATTGACGAATTTTCAAGCACAACCAAAGAAATCAGTGACAAAGACAGTTACCTTGAGCAACACAAAATCTATGTAGATAAGCGCATTGTAAAACTGCAACAACAGCAGAAAGTGTTGAGGAAAGGCCAGATTGTTAAACTAGAGCCTGCGAAAGCGAGTTCCGTGTATCAACAAGTCGCTCAGACGATTTACACAAACATGCATCAACTACACGCTGCGCACCATATACAAAGCCCATGCGGTAAAAAGGTGTCGCTAGGGGTAGTGCGACTGGCAAACATTAATCCAATGGTCGCCACGGCCAAAGCCCTGCTTGCGATGCCAGCCATGCCAGATCATGAAATATATTATTGTGTGTACCATTCTCAATATCCTTTGGCACTTCGCTCTTATAAAGAAACACGCCTCGATAATATATTGTCACGACATAATGAGAGTGATCTTTGGCAGCAGCCAGAAATTAACAAGGCATTAAAAGCCAGCAAAGCAAATAACTTAATTTTTGTGGTCATTGGTACGTCGGTAGTAGAAGTTGGACGTGACCACGATTATGACTGGGCGATAGCTGAGCCAAGCTCAATGCGATCATTGATCCAACTGGCAGGCCGTATTCAACGCCACCGCCAGCAAGTGCCAAGCGATAATAATTTGTATGTGCTAAATCAGAATATTCGTGCTCTAAATGGTGAATCAATCGCTTATTGTGACCCCGGCTTTGAAAGTAAAGCCTTGCCCCTTGGTGAGCACGATCTCAATCATTTGGATACGGAGCTTGAAAATATATCGGCGATATCGCGAATCACTGAGCCAAATTTCAAGAGGGAAGATTTTATGTTTGACGCCCACAGCACTGATAAACAAGCCAATAAAGTGACGAACTTTTTGGTACAAGAGCATAGAGCGCTGAGATTTACGTTAGAAAAGATAGGCGGAGATAATTACCAAAAGCAGTTTTACCGCAACGACAAAGAAGCCAACCTTTGGTGGCGCTCAACTCACCCACATGATGCTCACTGGAATGCCGAATTTATTCGCCAAACGGAATTTAGACAATCGCAGCCACAAGAAGCGTTTGTTTTGCGCGTCGAAGATGAGGCGCTATGTTGGAGCCAACTCGATACCAGCAAAAAACCGTATTGTTACGTCAGCAAAGAAACGCGTTTTACACAAGATACCCCCCCTTTAGCACAAGGGTGTCATTGGTGGTTTTCACACAGTGTGCTCGATACTTACCAGCATTACGCTAATGCACTTAATTCAACCTTACAACGGGCCAGTGAACAACTCGGCGAAGTGAGTTTGCGGGCAGAACAAAATGAACAATCTATTACTTGGAGTTGGCACCCACAACTGGGTATTTATCAGGATATAACAACGAAGGAAGACAAATGGACAACACCTTGAGCGATGCCATTGCCGATTATATTGAGCAACGCAAGCAAACTAAGCTAGAGCCACTTTTAAAAGCCTTAAATAAAGTGCTCGACAAAAGCGACGATCCGGTTGAGATAGCAAAAGCTAAAGCCGATTATGCAGAACAAGCAACGCCGATTGAAGAGGCATTTAACCCTGCAACTTGGTTAACTGATGCCGCAAAACGTGCCAAACAAATTAGCTTGGCGACCCATGCTCCCAAGTTTACTCATAGTGACTCTAAAGCCAGCAGTATATTAGTGACACAGTATGAGGTGAATAGCAGTTACGTAACAACAACTTGCCTTCAAACAAAAGCCATTGATGCTGTAGGTAATGCTGCGGTTCATGATGTGGCAAAATTGTTAATGATAGAGGTAAAAGGCGAAAGTTTAGTAACACAATTACAAGAGAATCATCTTAGTGCTTTAAAACCGTTTACCCAAGATGAGTGGTTGTTAAACGAATGGCAATCGGGCTTTAACGAAGCGCTGGGCGATGCAAAACTCTCCGGGCATACTTTAACCAAGCAGCTGTATTACCCGGTGAAGCAAGGTAAGCAAGCTGCACAGGCATATCACTTATTAGTGCCATTAACCTCTTCAGCCCTTGCCCATAAACTGCATAAAACAATTACTCAAACCCGCTTTGGTGATGAGGCTAAAGCAATAAAAGAAGCACGTAAAAAAGGGCATTATCATCCACAAGATTCTGTCAATTTTGTCGCGACTGCCATTCAGAATTTTGGTGGTTCACAACCTCAAAACATTTCACTTTTAAACAGCAAAAGTGAACGAGGAAGTAAGTGTTATTTACTCAATTGTGCGCCGCCTACGTACCAGGCCCAAATCACATCACCAGCCCAACAGACTAGCTTTTTTAGCCGTGAGTTCAGTTATCAAACTGCGCAACACATTAAAGAGTTTAAGGCGTTTTTAGCCAACTTAAAGGAGAGTGACCGTAACTTTAAAACCCGTTACAAGCGTGACTTCTGGTATACACAGCCCATATTAGACAATCTGTTTGAACGTGCAGCTTTACTGCAAAATCAAACCGAAATAACAGGCTGGGCGACAGAGCCTTCAGCCAAAATGAAAAAAGCACATCGTTTGTGGCTTGATGTATTTAATCGTCACCCGGTGTTTCAAACAGAGCGCGAAAAAGGTGAATGGTTAGAGGAAGTTGCCCACGACTTTGCCACTTGGTTGCTGAGAAAGTTAGAAAACAAAGATGCCTATATTCTAGGAGACAATGAGCATCACTACTTCAAAAAATTGTGTTTTCAGCAGTTAAAAGCGTTTGAACGGCACACGCCAAAATGGGGAGGTCAATAAAATGAGCCAATATGTATTAATCAAAAAGCTCAATGTGCAAAACGCTAATGCCATTGCAGGGCTTACCTATGGTTTTCCTGCAATCACCAACTTTTTAGGCTTCGCACATGCCCTTTCTAGGAAGTTACCGTCAACCTTGAATGTTCATTTAGGTGGTGTCGTGGTAGTGAGTCACAAAAATCAAGTCCATGCTCGTCAACCCAAAGGGTGGGGAGATTTTGTTTTTGCACTAACACGTAACCCGCTTACTCACCAAGGTAAAACGGCCCCGATTAATGAAGAAGGCCGCATGAACATGCAAGTGTCTTTATTGGTTGAAGTCAAAGGGCTAGTTGCAGGCGACACACTCACAGAATTCGAGCTTAAAGCTCAGCTTAATCAGTTGATCCCAACCTTAAGGTTGGCAGGTGGGCAAATACTCGGCTTTGAATCTTGCGAGCTGTTAAATACCGAAGAAAAGCAAGCCTATGCAGTGCGCCGTTTAATGCCGGGGTTTGTGCTTATCGATCGCCATAAATATCTTGCTGAGCGCTATGAGCAATTAAAAGCGGAACAAGATGATGCTTGTTTATTCGATGCATGGTGCGATTTTGCTCAGTTAACCTATCGTGCCAGTCAAACTGAATCCGAACAAGTTGAAGATAATCGCGATATAGAGGCGACAGCTATCAAAGCGCAATGGAGTTATGTAGCCAAGCCAAAGCCGGGCTATCTAGTACCAATTGCTACAGGATATTGTGCCATTTCTCCCTTATATACATCTGGCGAAGTGGCCAACGTCCGAGACAACACTGTACCTGTGACTTTTGCTGAAACAGCATACAGTGTGGGGGAGTGGCTAAGCGTACACCGCCTGCAAAGCATCGAAACTGCACTATGGCATTACGCGGACAATCACCCTTGGTACATTGCGACCACAAATAACTTTATACAACCCATTATTGAGCCTGACTTTATTAACGGCGAAGCGGCATTTAACCCAGATGATTTTTAAGAATATGGAGATTTAACTATGGCAGACGTAAAACTAACAACACCTTCGGTATTAGCCTTTGAAGCAAAATTAATTCCTTCTGATGCATTAATGTTTGCGGGCAATTTAGACAAAGATACTTGGCAACCAGTACTTGTAAAAGAAAAAGCAGTGCTAGGTACAATATCGAGCAGGAAAGATGGCAATGTAAAAGGTAATGACCCTATCGCTTTGAATAAAAAGATCACTAGCGCTAACCCTCAAACCGTTGATGTTGCCGCGTTACCCCATGATTGCGACACGCTTAAATTAGTTTTCACTCTACGTATATTAAGTGGTTTACATGTACCGTCTACTTGTAATGACCCTGCTTACCAAACGGCACTCGGTGAGATCGTAAAGCACTACCAAATAGAAACGGAATTTAAAGAGCTGGCAAAGCGCTATGCTCACAATATCGCGAATGGGCGCTTTTTATGGCGTAATCGCGTTGGCGCTGAGCAAGTTAAAGTTGTCGTGAGCGTGGGTGAAAAGCAACTTAGCTTCGATAGCTACGAGTTTAGTTTAAGAGACTTTGACAGCGGTGAAAAACTGAACGAGCTAGCGCAAATTATCCAGCAAGGTTTGATTGAGCGTCATACATTGATCAAAGTCGAGGCTTATAGCCAATTAGGGCAAGGTCAAGCGGTTTTCCCTTCACAAGAGTTAGTAATGGGGGGAGGTAAAGGTGATAAGAGCAAGTTTTTATATCAACTTGACGGTCAGGCAGCAATGCACTCGCAAAAAATTGGCAATGCCCTAAGAACCATTGATACATGGCATCCGCAAGCTGATGAAATAGGCGCGATTGCCGTAGAACCTTACGGCTCAGTCACGAATCGTGGCGCAGCATATCGCCAGCCAAAGGAAAAAACGGATTTTTATAACTTGTTAGATGCGTGGCTACTAAAAGGGAAAGCACCATCGTTGGAGCAGCAACATTATGTCATGGCGATGCTGATCCGCGGTGGTGTGTTTGGTGAATAAGGAGTTGTCATGAACTACTACCAAGAAATCACCTTGTTACCAGAGGCAGAAATACCTCTTGCCTTTCTTTGGCAAAACGTCTTTCAACAAGTGCACATTGCTTTGGTGGAGCAAAAGGTGGCGAGCAATCAATCGCTCGTTGCGGTCGGTTTTCCTGATTATCGTCAAGCGCAGTTTCCGCTTGGCAGTAAGTTGCGTCTCTTTGCAAAAGAGCCAGCGACATTGGAAAAGTTGGATATCCACCGCTGGCTAACTCGGTTAGAAGACTATGTGCACATCAAAGGGATCAAACCCGTACCAAGCGATGTAACTTACGTAAGCTTTGTACGCAAGCAGGTGAAATCGCCCGAACGAATAGAGCGGGATATGCAGCAAAAAGCCGCACTATGGGCAGCAAAATCCGGTAAACCGCTGGTGGAATGTTTAGCGGATTTGCAACAAAGCAAGCCGACAACATTGTGCTCTTTGCCGTTTATTTACTTGCATAGCCAGCAAACCAAGCAACGCTCACCAGAAAAAAACAGCAAGTTTCCGCTGTTTATTCAGATGCAGCAGCAAAGCACATCACAAGATGGGAGCTTCGATTGCTATGGCTTGAGTAGCAAAGCGAATGGACAGTCAATGTTGGCTACCGTACCGCACTTTTAAATTGAACGAAAAGGTAAGTTTTAACCCTTTATTTTTTGCTCTTTAAAAATATAATTTAAATACAATAAGTTACAATGGGTGGTTTTTAATAAGGTAAAAAAGTAATTTTTATCCTAACTGCCTGTTGTAACTTATTTTTATTGATTTAGTCTATTGTTTACTGCCTTACAGGCAGCTTAGAAAAATACGCTGGTGGACGCCCTGTGCCGCACGAAGTTTACTGCCTTACAGGCAGCTTAGAAAACTTGGCGACTTGATAGCCGTTATTGCCGAGAGTTTACTGCCTTACAGGCAGCTTAGAAATAACTGCCACTGACGGCCATTGCCTCGTCACTGTTTACTGCCTTACAGGCAGCTTAGAAAGCACTTGGCTACTCACTACCGCTTTAAGCGAAGTTTACTGCCTTACAGGCAGCTTAGAAAATTATGCTCACATCAACCTGCTTACCCGTAGCGTTTACTGCCTTACAGGCAGCTTAGAAAACCATGCAAATGGCATGGTCATTGTGGTTAA
>NZ_AKZL01000108.1:0-13084 GCF_000282755.1 Shewanella sp. POL2 | reverse complement strand
ATTGCACCTTTACTTGATAAAGTCGGTTTTGGTCGCTAGAGTCTTGGGGCGGAGCGACCTTCGATGCCTGTATCCGTTATTTGGGGGAAGACCCTTGGGATAGGATCCGCGAACTGAAAAAGATCATGCCCAATACGCCTCAACAAATGTTGTTGCGCGGTCAAAATCTATTGGGTTATCGCCATTATGCCGATGATTTAGTGACACGTTTTGTCGAGCGTGCGCATGCCAATGGTGTCGATGTCTTCCGTATCTTTGATGCGATGAATGATGTGCGTAACCTAGAGATGGCAGTTAAAGCGGTGCGTGATGTCGGTGGGCACGCGCAAGGCACAATTTCCTATACGACTAGCCCTGTTCATTCGGTTGATACTTGGGTTGATATGGCAAAGCGTCTTGAGGACATGGGCTGCCATTCGCTGTGTATTAAAGATATGGCGGGCTTACTCAAGCCTATGGAAGCTTTTGAGCTGATTAACCGTCTAAAATCACAAACTCAACTCATGCTATCTCTGCATAGTCACGCGACTACAGGGCTGAGTACTGCGACCTATCAAAAGGCTATTGAGGCGGGAGTCGATGTACTCGATACCGCGATTTCATCCATGAGTCAAACCTATGGTCATACGGCAACTGAAACGGTAGTCGCTATGGTGGAAGATACTGAACGTGCAACAGGCTATGATCTTGTATTACTTGAGGAGATTGCCGCTTATTTTCGTGAGGTTCGCAAAAAATACGCCAAATTCGAAGGTGCGCTAAAGGGGATTGATTCCCGCATTCTACGTGCTCAAGTCCCTGGCGGCATGCTGACAAATATGGAGAGTCAACTCAAAGAGCAAGGTGCACTAGATAAGATGGATGCGGTGCTGGAGGAGATCCCTCGGGTACGCCAAGATTTAGGTTTTCTGCCTTTGGTCACGCCAACCTCGCAAATTGTTGGCTCGCAAGCCGTTATCAACGTACTGATGGGACAAAGATACCAATCGTTGACGAAAGAGACTGAAGGCGTGCTAAGGGGCGAATATGGTGCTACGCCAGCGCCAGTGAATTCAGAGTTGCAGGCAAGAGTACTTAATGGGCAGGTGGCGATCACCTGCCGTCCTGCGGATTTACTCGTACCAGAGTTAGACAAGTTGCGTGCAGAGTTATTATCAAAGGCGCAGGATCAAGGGATTAGTCTCGTCTTAGATAGTAAGGAAAAGTCTTCGGACGATGATTTACTTATTTATGCGCTCTTTCCACAGATTGGCTTACAGTTTTTAAAGCACCGTCACGATCCAACCGCCTTTGAGCCAAACCCTGAACTTGCGCCAATCTTACCAGTTACGCCGCGTGAGGCCGAAACCTATACCGTCACGGTTGAGGGGCAAACTTATGTGGTTGAGGTTGCCGAGGGCGGCGAAATTAGTCAGATCCAACCTCAAGGACAGGTAGCTTCGCAGCTTAATTATGCCCCTACTTCTCATTTAAACAGTGCTCCATTGGCTCAATCCGCCGAGATTAAGCTGAAGATGAGTGCGCCGCTATCGGGCAATATCTTTAAAGTGCATGTGGGGATTGGCGACAAGGTTTGCGCCGGCGATGTGGTGATCATCCTTGAGGCGATGAAAATGGAGACAGAGATCCGCGCTCAGGGGGATGGTGTTATTACCCATCTCTTTGTGAAAGAAGGCGATTCAGTTGTCGTGGGTTCTCAATTATTGGCCTTAGCCTAGGAGTCTATATGGATGGTTTACTGGCGTTTTGGGCCGAAACGGGCATAGCCCATTTTACCGCTGGGCAGGTCTTAATGATGGCCGTTGGCATGTTGCTGTTATACCTCGCTATCGTGCGTGGATTTGAGCCTTTGTTGCTGTTGCCTATTGGCTTTGGTGCAGTGCTGGCGAATATTCCCAACGCAGGCTTTACCCAAGAGGGGGGAATACTCTACTACGCCTATCATGTGGGGATTGAAACTGGCGTTTTTCCACTGCTGATCTTTATGGGGGTCGGAGCACTGACAGATTTTAGTGCACTGATCGCCAACCCAAAAACCTTATTACTCGGCGCGGCGGCGCAGTTTGGGATTTTCGCGACCTTAATTGGCGCTATAGCGCTGAATTTGGTGCCAGGCTTTGAATTTACCATGCAGGATGCCGCAGCCATTGCCATTATCGGTGGCGCGGATGGACCAACGGCTATTTTCCTTGCCTCTAAGCTTGCACCTGAGTTACTGGGAGCGATTGCTGTGGCGGCTTATTCCTATATGGCGTTGGTGCCGATTATTCAGCCGCCGATCATGCGTTTACTCACAACCCAAGCGGAACGTGAGATAAAAATGGAGCAGCTACGGGAAGTCAGTAAAAAGGAGCGGATTATTTTTCCGCTGATGGTATTAGGCTTAACCATTCTGTTTTTACCCGCGGCAACGCCACTGGTAGGGATGTTTTGCCTTGGTAACTTAATGCGCGAATCGGGCGTGGTGGATCGGCTCTCAAAAACAGCACAAAACGAGCTGATTAATATCGTGACGATTTTTTTGGGCTTAGCTGTCGGCTCTAAATTATCGGCCGAGCAGTTTTTGCGGGTAGAAACCTTGGGGATCTTAGTACTTGGTGCCCTTGCTTTTGGTATAGGTACTGCCGCAGGAGTGTTGATGGCAAAACTGATGTGTAAGTTATCCGGCGGTAAGGTTAATCCGCTGATTGGGGCGGCAGGAGTATCGGCTGTGCCTATGGCTGCAAGGGTAGTGAATAAAGTGGGATTAGAGGCTAATCAGCATAACTTTCTATTAATGCATGCTATGGGACCGAACGTTGCTGGCGTGCTAGGTTCTGCGGTCGCTGCGGGGATACTACTTGCCGTACTCGGCTAATAGAATAAAACGAAAAATATAGTATTAACCCATAGTGTAAGGTTATCGCGCCTGCTAAAGCGAGTGGGATACAGTCAAAAGGCCTACTAGTGCGTGTTGACGTTTCAGGGTTATTTTTGCAGCAATTTGGCTGGCGTTTATGCAAGGCAAAGTCCGTGCAGTGTAGTTATTCTACATAAACGGACGATAACGCAGCATAAGAGTCAGCCAAATGCTGCCCGAAGGGTTCGTCTGGCAAGCCCCTGCTCTTACTTTCTGTTATAAGAGCCGCTCGTCATTTGAGTAGAATAACTACACATCATTGCTCGTTTCGCGAGCACCAGCTTTCCAGAACGAACAAAATTTAATCTCGAAACGTCAACACGCCCTAAATACATTGATGTGTTGGTAGGCCTTATATTTACACGATCTAAATAGGCTGGAGCCCTAGGCTACAGCGTGCCATGTGCTAAACCATGGCAGGCTTATGCACCGATTCATTAATCTGTCATTTTCAACGGTGAAGCTTAAGAGAAACTTAGCTATTGTCCGGAATAAAATTTATATAATCATGTTGAAAATAGAGGTTTTTTTATTTTATATAAATGATAGGCTAGTAAAAAGTGTGCGCAATAGCACACTTTTTACCGCGTTAATGGAGACGAGATAATGGGCAATGATGATCTTTCAGCGTGTTTAAATGGTGAATATGTCGTTCTAGAGCCTTTGTCGTTATCCCATGTGGCGGCACTTAGCTTAGCGGTCACCGATGGTGAACTGTGGCGTTTATGGTTTACCAGTGTGCCTGAGCCGAGTGAGATGAAAGCTTATGTAATGAAAGCCTTAGCTGAAAAATCCCGTGGGGAAAGTTTTCCCTTTGCGGTGCGAGACAAAGTTTCTGGTGAGATTGTGGGTTGTACGCGCATTTGCCATTGGGAGAGTGAGCATCGCCATTTAGAGATTGGTTACACTTGGTATGCTAAGCGCGCCCAGCGCACAGGTATTAATACCGAGGCTAAATTGCTACTACTCACCTTTGCCTTCGAAACCCTTGAGGCCATTGCGGTGGAGTTTAGAACCCATTGGCACAATCAAGCTTCGCGCCAAGCCATCGCTCGTTTAGGAGCCAAGCAAGATGGGGTTTTACGGAATAATAAAATTCTTAAGGATGGCACCATTCGGGACACTGTGGTTTATTCCATTATTGATTCTGAGTGGGCGACGGTGAAACATCATTTAATCTTTCGCTTACAACAGCGACTGGTAGTGTAAGGAATGATGCGTATCGCGCATATCTAATATGAGTAGATATAGCTTGATAAGACGTCAATATGGATATGGACTTAAGGTTGGTTAAGCCGATGGCAAATAGAATCATTCAAGCTAATGAGTCCCACAGTCATGATATTGCTCCTTTATTTAATGAGTATCGGCAGTTTTATGGCTGTAAGGATGATGTAGAGGCCGGTGAGCTGTTTATCCGAACTCGTTTGCATGAAGGGTCATCGGTGATTTTTTTTGCGCGCTCACCTCAAGGTTTAGGCTTGGGTTTTGTGCAGTTATATCCCAGTTTTTCATCCCTTAATTTAGCGCCGATTTTTATTCTGAATGATGTATTTGTCACGCAGCATGCGCGATGTGTCGGGCTAGGTCGGGCGCTGGTACAACGGGCAGCAGACTATGCTCGTAGCCAAGGAGCGCGTTATTTAGTGCTCGAAACCCAAAAAGAGAATTTACGTGCTCAAGGGCTTTATGAAGCACTTGGGTTTGTGCGCGATCAACAATTTGTAACCTATGAACTTGAGCTAAACCCTTAGCTTAAGTCGCTTACTCTTAATTACTAATAAAAAGGACAATATCAATGTTAAAAGCTTTTGCTATTGCAGGTCTTATGCTGACGATGAGCCACAGCGTGTTTGCGGATGAAGCCCAACAGGCTCTGGCTAAAGAAGCCATAGAATGTGCAGCCTATTATCAAATTAGCTCTGAAGCGATTGGCGCCATGAATGCCCCACAAATGCAAGCGGTGGGTGAACGCTTAAAAGCATCTAAAGTTGAAGCCGAAAATCTGGCGAAGAAATACCAGTCAGAAGCCGAGGTGACCCAAGCCGTTGCCGATGCCAAAGCTCGTCAAATACAAAGCCTGGGGGGCTCTAGTAATCTCGGGGTATTGATGGGGAAATATAAAGAAGAGTGTAAAAACTTACTGGCTGATCCTCAAAAGCGCCTCGATTATTGGACAATGGCAACCATGTAACGTGGTTACTATGACTGACGTAAAAACCACCTTCGGGTGGTTTTTAGTTTTTAGCATGCATTGCGATAAGGAGCGAAGAGGTCGAGCATCCACTCGATAAATGCTTGCACTTTTAACGGCAAGCTTGGGGATTTAGGTGTGAGTAGGTAATAAACGTATGGGCTGGTAAACGGTGCATGAAAGGGGATGACTAAACTGCCATTAGCTAATTGTTCTTCAATAAAAAAGCGTGGGATCAGCGCCGCGCCCATGCCACTGGCAGCTGCCTGACTCAACATGTAAAAATGCTCCACGCCGAAGGTTTGTTCTTGCGTGAGTGTTAAGCCTACCTTTTCAGCCCAATAATCCCAAAGTTCTGGGCGAGTGGTGTGTTTGAGTAAGGTGACATGATTAATATCCTCAATACATTTCAGTTTTGGGGCCAATGACGGTGCACAAACTAAGCACAGATCTTCATCCATGAGTTTGATGTAATTCACTCCCTTAGGCAGCTTGGTACTACTGCGGATCGCGATGTCGTAGCGCCCTTGGCTGAAGTCAACGGCAAAGTCACCTATCGAGAGATCCACATATAAATGTGGATAACGCGACTTAAATTGCTCCATACGAGGGATTAACCAGTTGATGGTTAAACTTGGTAATACATTGATGGCTAAGGTTTGTGGCCGAGAACCTTGGCTACGCAAATCGGCGGTGGCGCTCGATAGGGTTTGCAGCGCCGCTTGTACATGGGGGAAGTAACGCTTGGCTTCGTCTGTGAGTTCGACTTTTTTATGTAGCCTAACAAAGAGGGCGAAACCTAAAAAATCTTCTAATACCCTGATTTGTTTACTGATTGCGCCATGGGTGACGTGCAGTTCTTTGCTCGCCAGCGTCATACTCTGTAAGCGGGCAGCAGACTCGAATGCCCGTAATGCATTGAGCGGTGGCAAGCTAGTAAACATATTCATATCCAAATCAAGGTGTTTAACAAACGGTTTAGTGTGAGCTTTGCTCACGCTAGCGCGACAATAACTCCTTTGCATTTATAAGGCAAACGCAGTCTAATGCGAAGCCTTAGCTCCTATAACTCAATTATAAAAATCATGGAATTTGAATTAACTCTGCAAGTTGCAGCATTACTGTTTGGCGTGGCTATGGTGGCGGGCTTTATCGACTCTATTGCTGGAGGTGGGGGATTACTGACGATTCCTGCGTTAATGTGGGCTGGGTTACCGCCAGCGGTCGCCCTTGGCACTAACAAGTTACAGGCCTGCGGTGGCAGCTTTTTTGCGAGCTTGTACTTTGTTCGTAAGGGATTGGTTGATCTCAAAACTGTCAAACTCGCGCTGTTTTGTGCCTTTATCGGCGCGGCGTTAGGTACAGTGTTGGTGCAGTTAGTGGATACCAAAATCCTTGAGTTAGTATTGCCGTTTTTAATCCTCGCCATTGGTTGCTACTTTTTATTTTCGAAAAAAGTTTCCGAGGAGGATAGACATCAAGTCTTAACCCCTACCGCCTTTGCTTTTACTGCCGCGTTAGGTGTGGGCTTGTATGATGGCTTTTTTGGTCCAGGAACTGGCAGCTTTTTTGCGTTGGCGTTTGTTACCCTTGCGGGTTTTGGCCTCGCCAAAGCGACGGCTCACGCAAAGGTGTTGAATTTTTCGACCAATATTGCCTCGCTGATTTTTTTCGCCCTTGGCGGAAAAGTCATTTGGTTACTCGGCTTAGTGATGTTAGCGGGCCAAGCCATTGGGGCAACCTTAGGATCACGTTTAGTGGTCACTAAGGGCACAAAGATCATTAAGCCCTTAGTAGTGACCATGTCGCTGGCCATGAGTGTGAAATTGCTCGCCAGCCAATACCAACTGTTTTGATGATGATTTTGGTACGGATCAACTTTCTTCAAGCTGAGCACTGACCTTATTTGCGCTAATGGTGATCTGTTAGCGCAGTCTTCGACCTCATTGCTGTAAATCTCTCCACTCCCATTGTATTGACTATACTCAGCGGCATTTTTTAGGATAACCTAGCATTTTTTAAAGTGTTTTTAGGGTTTATTGGCGAGTCATTGGGCGAGATTATCCGACAAGCAGCTTTGACAAATAACTTAACGACAAGCATTCCGCGCCATAGCGTTGGCTTAGTATCCATTAAGGTTCAGCAATAATGCGATTTATTCACACCTCAGACTGGCATATTGGCCGTCAGTTACATAATCAATCATTACTGGATGATCAGGCCTATGTACTTGATCAAATTGTTGCATTGGCGCAGCAGCACAGTGTTGATGCGGTGATTATTGCGGGGGATATTTACGATAGATCGATTCCACCCGCCAGTGCCGTCGCTTTGCTTAATGATGTGCTTAATCGCCTTATTAACCAATTGGGTATACAAGTGCTGATGATTGCTGGCAATCACGATGGCCATGAGCGTTTGGGATTTGCTGCTAAACAAATGGCTGCCAGTGGTTTACATATTATTGGGCCGCTACAGGCCGAATTAGTGCCTACTCGTTTAACCAGTGCCAGTGGCGATGCTTACTTTTATCCGCTGCCTTACGCCGAACCTGCGACCGTGCGCCAAGTGTTTGAAACCGATGCCAAAGGCCTTAGCGTATCGAGCCATGAAGAGGCGATGGCGTTATTGTTAGAACAGGTCCACTCCCATGATAGCCAAGGTTTACCTAAAGTGGTGGTGAGTCATTGCTTTTTGGATGGTGGCAGCGAGTCTGAATCCGAACGTCCATTAAGTATCGGCGGCGCGGATAAAATTTCCCCACGGCTGTTTAGTGAGTTTGACTATGTCGCCCTAGGGCATTTGCATGGCCCGCAATATAAAGGCTGCGAACAAGTGCGCTACTCAGGCTCAATCCTAAAATATTCCTTTAGTGAGCAACACCAGCATAAGTCTGTCACCTTAGTGGATATCGCTGCGCAATCTCCCGCTCAAATCCAACTCTTACCCTTAACTGCGCTACGTGATGTGCGGATAATTGAAGGTGAATTGGCACATTTATTAGCAGTAGGGAAAACCGATGCCAAGCGTGAGGATTATTTAATGGTGCGTCTGCTCGATAAACACGCCATTTTAGATGCCATGGGCAAACTGCGCAGTGTTTATCCCAATGTGCTGCATTTAGAACGCACCGGATTGATGGCGGGCGATCAGGCGGTGGTGCTCAATCGAGATCATATAAAAAAAGGTGAAATGGCCATGTTCCGTGACTTTTTTGCCCAAGTCTCGGGGGATGAATTAACGCCGGCGCAGCAGGCGGTGATGGAGGATATCCTAACCCAGCTTCATCGAGACGAACTTGAACGCAGCGAAACACATCGTGACGTAAAAGAGGAGCAGGCAAAATGAAGCCTCTACAACTTTCCATGTCGGCTTTTGGCCCATTTGCTTCGACTCAGACCATTGATTTTACTGAACTTGGTGATAATCCGTTATTTTTGATCAACGGGCCAACTGGCGCGGGTAAAACGACTCTGCTCGATGGTATCTGCTTTGCGTTGTATGGAAAAACCACCGGCAATGAGCGTGAAGGCAGCCAAATGCGCTGCGATATGGCCGATGATAATCTGCTTACTGAGGTGACCTTTAGTTTTAAATTGGGTAACACTGCTTATCGTATTCGCCGAGTGCCCGAACAGGACAGACTCAAAAAGAATGGCGAGGGTTCGACAGTCCAAAAGAGCGAGGCGCAGCTGTTTAAGATCGCTCCCGATGGTACTGAAACCCTATTAGTCGCCAGTAAAGTCTCAGAGGCAACGGCTGAAATTGAAGCGTTAACGGGCTTAGACGTAGAACAATTTCGTCAGGTTATGGTGCTGCCACAGGGGAAGTTTCGTGAATTACTCATGGCTGACTCCAAGGCGCGTGAGCAAATTTTTAGTCAATTATTTCAAACCCATATCTATAAACGTATTGAAGATATCTTAAAGGCGAAGGCGGCCGATATCCGCGGCTTGGTTAAAGAGCAGCGTGCGCGTCGCGATGGCATTCTACAAACCGCGGAGCTAGCGAGTGACGACGAGCTTGCCGCTGAATTTAGTCGAATAGAACCCGAATTGGCGGCCGCTATCGCCGCGAAAGAACGTAGCACGGCGGCGCATCTACAGGCGTTAAAACAGCATGACAGTGCGCAGCAACGGTTTGCTGAATTTACTCGTTTAAGTGAATTAGAATCCCAAGCCACTTTGCTTCATGAACAGCAAGCAGATATTGCAGCGCAAACGGCTCGCCTGAATGTGGCAAAGCAAGCGCAGCGTCTTAAGCCCTTATTGGATAATGCGTTATCGAGGGAGCAGGAAGCGACAATTGCTAATGATCAGCGCAGCCATGCCCAAATGGCTCTCGATACGGCAAAGCTTGCGCTTGCCAAAGCTGAGATCGAAGCGCAGGAACTTATTCCCCTTGAACAACAGCTGCGCGATTTTGAACAACAACATAATCAACTCAGCACGTTAGTACCGCAGTTGGCAGAATTTTCTAGCCTTGAACAAGCTTTATCGCAGGCAAAAGAGATACTGCAACAAACCAAAGAGCAGGGGCAAGAGACTAAGACGGCGCTTGTAAGCTTAGTTGATCAGCGCAGCACCTATGAAAATCAATTGCCAGCATTACAACAGCAAAGTGAGCGTCAACTCGCGACCGCACAAGCCTTGCAGCAACAGCGCCACTTACTTGAGTTGTTCAAACAATGGCAACAAATCTGCGCCAAAGTTGCACAAACCGAAGAGGCGCTTGTACAAGCAGGATTACAAGGAAAGGCGCTGAGCGCGCAGCATCAGGCAGCGCTAAGTGACTATAAGTCTTTACAGCTCAGTTGGTTTCAAGGCCAAGCGGCCATTTTAGCGAGGGAGCTCAAACTCGAAGAACCCTGCCCAGTTTGCGGCAGTATCGAGCATCCTCATCCTGCAACCAGTCATGATCATTTACCAACGGACGCACAGCTGCAAGCTGCGCAGGATGCCGAGGTGAATGCACTCGAACAGCTCAGCAAAGCGAGGGCAGAGTATCGGGGGCTACAAAAACAGTTAGAAGCACAGCAGTCGCAGGCAAATGAACTGGCCTCCTCGCTGGGGGATACGGTTGAGTCCCCACTTGAATCGCATGTCCATCGGCTTGAGGAATTAACACACCAAGCAAAACAAGCTGAAGTCGCCACCCAAGCATTGCAGAGGTTACAGCAGCAAATCAAAGCGTTGCAGCAGCAAGAGTTAGTATTGACGCAACAATTAGAGCTTGAGCGTGAGCGGTATCATCAACAAGAAGGTGAAGTGGCGCGTCTATCCGGTCAATTAGCGGAAAAAGCGCTTCGGATCCCTGACGAATACCGCTCGCTTACTGCGTTAAATCAAGCGATTAATAATAATCAACGGCAGCTTGAGAACACTCGTGAGCAGATTCATGCTCTTAGAAACTCACTAAAGCAGGCATCTGAGCATTGTGTAGCTGCGCAAACGGCGCTAGAGGCTGCGATACAACGCTGCCATAGCGCAGATGAGCAGCAGGCTGTGGCCGATGGTGACCTTAACTCACAACTGCATTTAGCGGGGTTTACTGATAGGGACGCATTAAGGGCGGCATTGTTAGCCGATGAGCAAATTCAAGCGTTGGGCGAGCGTATTGAAACCTATCATCGACAGTGCGCCTTAAATCAATCACAGCTTGATCAGCTAAGAACTGAGCTTAGTGATGTCAGCGTGCCCGACCTTGATGCCCTAGAAGCCATGCTCGCAGAAAAGCACCAACAACTTAATCTCGCTGAAGCTACATGGAGCCAACTTAATACGCGGTTCTCTTTGCTTAAACAAACTCAAACACAGCTCAGTATTGTCGATCAAAAAGCGAAAGCCCTTGAGGATGAATACGCCATTATTGGCACCTTGGCCGATGTGGCCAATGGCAATACCGGCAACAAGATTTCTCTGCAACGTTTTGTATTAAGCGTATTACTCGATGATGTTTTACTCGCAGCAACTCAGAGATTACACCTGATGAGTAAAGGTCGTTATCGATTACTGCGTAAAGAAGACAGAGCGAAGGGAAATAAGGCATCAGGGCTTGAGCTTGAAGTCGAAGACGCTTACACCGCAAAAGTGCGTCCCGTGGCGACCTTAAGTGGTGGGGAGAGTTTTATGGCAGCTTTATCTATGGCGCTGGGTTTATCAGACGTGGTGCAAGCCTACGCCGGTGGGATAAAACTTGATACGTTATTTATCGACGAAGGTTTTGGCAGCCTAGATCAGGACTCCCTTGAACTTGCCATCCGTACCTTAATGGATTTGCAATCGGCGGGTAGGATGATCGGCGTGATATCTCATGTTTCTGAGATGAAAGAGCAGATAAACACTCGAATAGATCTGTTGAAAACCTCCCATGGGAGCGAAATCAAGGTGATTTTGCCTTAGTGTCAGTTAAAGGGATTAATTGTTTATTTAACTTATTGTTTTTATTGTGATGGAAGACGTTATTTTGTGCTATTTAACATCTGGATACAGAACGCACAATCGATTTAAAGTGCTAACTGACGCATGTTTTTGGGAAATAGTGCTGTTAAAGTGCAAAATAGCGTTTGTCATAATCGGTTTTTTGGGATAAGTTGGGAAAATTCGGGCTTCCCTAGGTGGGACTGGTTCAAAAATATAACGCAAAAACGATAACAAAAGGTGAAAGCGTTGCAGACAGGCAAACCCAATTTGGCTAATTTTCCGCAAATTCGTTTGCAGAATTTATCTTCAGCCCATAAAAATATTCTCCTCGTAGGTGGTTTATTGATCGGTGCGGCGATGTTAATGCCGAATGCTAATCATGTCGTACCCACAGCACAACGAATTCCCGTAGCTCTCGACATTGAAACTGTTTTACCGCAAGTTTCTGAGCCTGTTGATTCTACCACTGTTATTGACAATACCCCTGATTTTGAGCGTGTTATTGCCTCCGGTGATACTCTAAGCGCTTTATTCTCTAAGGCGGGTGTTGACCAGCTAACGATGTATAAAGTACTAGAGGCTGATTTAAATATTTTGGCACTCGATACCTTATTACCTGGAAACCGGATTCAGTTTTGGCTCGATAATGATGGCCAACTACAAAAGTTGGAGCTTTATTTTAACGCCGCACGTCAAGTCGTATTTACTCGTTATGAAGATGGTAGCTTCAACGTTGAAGAAATTAACGTTGAAGGCGTTTGGCAAAACCGCATTATTACTGGTGATATTAAAGGCTCATTTTACGTATCGGCTCAAAAAATGGGCTTAGCGGCAGCTGATATTCAGCGGATTGAAGATTTACTCAAAGAAAAAGTGAATTTTGCACGGGATTTACATGCAGGAGATAAATTTTCTGTTTTGGTAAATGATCAATATGTTGAAGGTGAAGCAACCGGTAGCAGCCAAATATTAGGCGTTAGCATTAAAACTGGGCGTTCAGAAATCAGTGCCTTTCAGCATACTGATGGCAGTTATTATGATGCAAAAGGGCGCAGTTTAGTGCGTGCTTTCCAGCGTATTCCATTGGCTAAACAGCCTCGCATGAGTTCACGTTTTAACCCTGCTCGTAAACATCCGATCACTGGCCGTATTTCCCCCCATAATGGTACTGATTTTTCTGTCCCTATTGGTACTAAGGTTATCGCGCCTGGTGATGGCGTGGTGAGTTTAGTAACGGATCACCAATTTGCAGGTAAATATATTGTGATTGAACATGGTGGTAAATATAGTACCCGTTATTTACACCTTTCAAAGGCATTAGTGCGTAAAGGCCAGAGAGTAACACGTGGCCAAGTGATTGCTTTATCTGGTAATACTGGGCGTTCAACTGGTCCGCATTTACATTATGAATTCCATGTAAACGGTAAACCCGTCGATCCAATGAAAGCCGATATTCCTATGGCGAGCCAATTAGCAAACCAAGAATTGCGTAGCTTTACGAATATGGTCAATAGTCGTCAGTCGTTGATGAATTTAGGTTAATTCATTTTCGTTTGTCCCGTTCTGAGT
>NZ_AKZL01000107.1:0-13372 GCF_000282755.1 Shewanella sp. POL2 | reverse complement strand
ATCCTCGTCGTGGTTGTCGCTACAGGCTGACAATCCAAAGGTTAATAATAAGGCTAAAAATGCAGTGGTAATTATGGTCATAGGTTTCATATTGATTCTCCTTTTATCCAATTTAAGCGCGTGGTGCCTTGCCCTTAAGGGCATTGACCAGCAGGGAAATCACAAGTAATACAATAAATAGGAAGAAAATAATCTTTGCGATCCCCGCTGCGGCGCCAGCGATCCCCGTAAATCCAAACAGTCCGGCGATAATGGCCACAACCAGAAACATTAAGGTCCAACCTAACATAGCCGCCTCCTTTGTCTTATTTCGGTTTTTCTGTCTTCTCTCACTCTGCATGTTTACGTCGAGTGAGCTAGTGGAGTTAGTTGAATGAGGTTTCGTCTTTACATCCCGCTATAACTCAATCCCGCAATAAACTCACAAAGGAGATATAGCGAGCTTAATGCCAACTTTGAAGATGTTGATTAAAATTCTGATTATTAACGTTATTTTTAATTGGTGTGTTGGCAGGAGTAATGGCTGATATAAGCGAGATAGGCAATTTTTACCTGCGATTCGGTAAGAGTTGCAGTGAGAATATTGTGAGAAACAGCATAATGGCTTGATGGTACGTCGAAATGGCATTATGTTGTTGATTTAAAAGTGAGAGTTAATTTTTTTGCAAAACCAATGTTATTAGAACCGTGGAGTCACACATTCATAATATGTTAGTTCCTTCAAGCAACTCCTACTTCGTAAGCGAAATAGAAGCTTTCAGTTCAGATCCCGTTAGCCTAATTGGCTTTGTCATTGCAGCTGTTATATTTATTGTTGCTTATAAATATACGCCTTTCATAAAACACCTTTCGGAAACCGTTAACTTAAGACCAAGCACTATTTTTGTGCTGAGTTTTAGCTTTATCCTAATCGGTTTTTTCGCGACTCTTTCTACATATCTCGACATTTACCAAGTTCAACAATCCGTTTTGGAAAATAAAACACAGTTGATTTCTGGATGTATAAAGGATCATCAAGTCAACCAAAGCGCTAGCAGAGAGGAATCATTTTCGGTATCGGGTGTACGCTTTGCATACAATGACTACGTTACTGCAAGTTACTTTTTTTCAAATAAAAACCACGAATCATTTATTCGAAATGGCCAGTGTGTTTCCATTCTCTATTTGCCTAACTTTAAAAATGGCATATTAAAAATCGATAAACTGTAATTTTACAGGCCAGTTGCAGGTGAGCATTGTCGCGCTACGTTCTGTGACAGAGTGGGCCATCGGAAAAAGGGATTTTTCCGTTGAGCCCCCAGGGATGGGTTTACGGCGTGCCACTGAAGTGACAATGCAGAGCGAAAACGGAACTCCGATGTTTTTTTTAGAATGATTTGATTGACAGCAACAATGCCGAGCGGAAGCTGGATGAAAAATGGCTCTTAACCCAAAAAATGAATGTAAAAAAGCGGGTTAAGTGTTCACTTAACCCGCTCGATAAGGTTTAGCAAAGCGAATTAGCAGCGTTGCAGTGGTTTCCAGCGTTGCAGGCTGACTGGAATGCTTACTCCTTGGGATAACAACAGGTTAATCCGTGCTTGATAGGCCGCGCCTTGCATTAAATGTTTAGTCAAATCGACCGCGTTGCGCTCGCGGTAATCATCTAAATAACTGCCTTTAGCCCAGGCATTAAAGGCGCCGAGGGCGGGGCCTGCCCAAATCTGGTAATCCATTTCGCGGCCAACTTCGCCCGTGTTTGACCAACGGCTTGAAAGACCCAAATACCAACGGAAAATCAGCGCCATTTTGCGTTTTGGATTATCCAGCGCGCGTTCAATTTGCTTAGGATCGCGTTCATTAAAGTGCGCCACAGTGCCAGCCCAAATCTCATCTAATGAGGCGCGAAACACTTGCTCTTCAAGCTTTTGTCTTTCCTCTGGCGGAATCGCCTCAATCGAGTCGTAGCGGGTGTAAATCTCGTAGAGTTTATTGGCGCGCATCGGGAATAGGGTGCCGCGCTTAACTACTTGTAACTTAACGCCCATTTCGAACATATCGGCGGCGGGCGCCATAGTCACATCGGCCATTTCGGTGGTGGCGAGTAACTTACGGGTATGTTCGCTGGCACCTGCTTCAACACAGGCTTGGTTGATTGAGCCAGTGACAATATAGGCCGCGCCCATATTGAAGGTCGCCAGCGCCGCATCTGGCGTGCCGATACCACCACCAGCGCCCACACGGATAGGCGTTTTGTATTGGTACTTGGCTTGAATGGTATCTTTGAGCGCCAAAATGGTCGGCAATAGCGTGACCAGAGGGCGATTGTCGGTATGGCCGCCAGAGTCGGCTTCGGCGGTAATGTCATCGGCCATGGGCACAGATTGCGCCATTAGCATTTGATCTTCGCTGATAAGCCCTTCGTTCACTAATTGTTGCAGCATCTTAACGGGGGCGGGCTCCATAAACTTGGTCGCCACCTCGGTACGGCTGATTTTAGCAATCACTTTGTTGCCAATCACAATCTCGCCGTTGGCATCGCGACTCAGGCCCGCGGCGCGGTAATAGACGATTTGCGGTGTTAAGCCCAAGAAGGCCGAGGCTTCAACCGTACGCACTTGATGTTTAAGGAAGAGTTCGACACTGCCACGCTCAAGCGCTGGCTCGCTCGGGCTATGAATGAGGTTAAAGGCGTAGGGGCCATTGGGCAATGCTGCTTGAATGCGTTTAATCGCGGCTTCAACGCGCGATGGAATTAACCCCGCCGCGCCAAAGGAGCACAGAATGCCCGCCTGACCTAAGGCGATAACTAACTCTTCCGAGGCGATACCGTTAGCCATGGCGCCCGCGTAGTAGGCGTATTTTACCCCATGCACGCGGCGAAAATTACTGTCGCCCAAGCTTTGGGTGCCAAGGGCGGGGGCGAAGGCACTCACAGGATGCAAACCATTGCTTTTGTGTAAATCATTGCTGGACTGTGGTTCAGCAAGACCGACCACCTCGGCGCTTTGGGCAATGCCTAGGCCTTTCTCGGCATGATTGACTAAGTAACAGGCTTGGTTGAGATCTTTAAGTTTTTTGCCAAGAGAATCGATATCGAAACTGATGGCGGCTTCATCAACCTGCCATGGCCAAGGACTGAGCTTATTATTATCGAGTGTGGTATTCGTCATTTGGGCTATTCACTTTTGGGTGTTTGGGGCCTGAATTTGTTTGCCGCAGAGGGGTTATTCCCTTGCACTGCGGCTGTCTGCTGTACTTAAGTTAACTGTTATTAAGCCAATTGTTCTTAAGGAAACTGTTGTTAATGCTGCAATGTAGTCGCTCGCGCTATGCCTCTTCGATGCAGATAGCAATATCGGTCACCTCATAAATGCGCAGGCCATCCTTACTCAGGTTGGCATCGCCCTTGATGATGCGTTTACCGTCTTTATCTTCAATGCTGGTGATATGCACATCCAGCGACATCTGTTTGTTTAATGGATTAATTTGACCGCGATACTTCCATTTAATTTCTGACAGAATTTGGCCAAATTTCGGATTATTGAAGCCTGCGCCAAGGTCTTGGTCTATGGCATAGGTTTGCAGTAATTCGATAATCGCCTCGACGCCGAGGGAGCCTGGCATTACAGGGTCCTGATGGAAATGGAACTGGAAGAACCAATCGCTCGGGTCAATGGTGCGCTCGGCGTACAAGTATCCCTGTCCCTTCTTACCGCCAGTTTTTACAATCTCAGCCTTGTCGATAAAGTTCAGCTGCCCACCCGCGAGGCGGTAGTATGGCTTGCCCTGCGGCGCCACAAAGCAGCGGCCATTTTTATCTAACAGATTGATTTGGCTGTCGGCTTTGATACCGCGCTCAATGTGCCAGGCTTGGGTAATTTTACCATTGTCGATACCCAACTGGTTTTTAAGCGCATCGGCCTTAAAGTAACCGAAAACCGCATTACCACGGTAGAAAGGCGAGCCATCGCAGCTCAGTTCGAAACTAAAGTTTTGAATGATATTGCTGCCAGCAATCACGGTGGACAGCAGTCGCGAATCGTTGACTATGGTCTTACCGCGTAAATCCACTTCGCGCAGTAACTTGCCACTGCCGTCGAGGTTGCGGAAGAATAACTCCTGTCCCGGGAAGCCCAAGGTCGTGCCCATATAACCCGAGATAAAGCCATTGGGCTGCAATGATATTTCCATCAGCACAGAATAGGGCATCACGGCATGATGGCTGTTTTTAGCGTAATACCACGCGTTGCTGGGCACTTCATACTCGGCAATACAGGAGGATGGCTTCTTCAGCTCGCCACGTTTGCCCTCAATGGCCACCACTCGGGTGGTGAGTTGCAGATCGCCGCAGGGCGTGCGCGGCGGGATTAAGCCACGGTAAATACTAAAATCGGGGCCGAAGCAGTTTTCAATATCGCCGGTGGCAAACTCAAACAAATGGTAGGGCGTAAACGGCAGGGTGTCGGGCACGCGGTTGGCGTACTTAGAGCCTGCTGGCGCAATCGGCGCACTTACATGCTTAAGCGGCACAACGCCTTTATTTACGGGAGCTGCCATATCCGGGATTTGTGCCATCAGCGGCGCTTGTTCCGCTTGGTTGTCGATATTTGCTGCTTGGGCATCATTACTCTGTGAAGAACTGCTTTGCGAAGATCTGCCCAGTGAAGAATGGCTTTGCGAATAGCGGGTGCAATCCGCTTCTTCTTTAATCATCACCCCGAGGTTTTGGAAATCCACCACCACTTTGCCATTGAGCAGAATATCGATATTCGCCTTGGCATAGGGGCGAGGGCTCATGCCAATTTCGGTAACTTCCATGCGATAGGTGAGGGTGCCAAATTGCGGCAATACCTGACCGCGGCAGCGCACTTTTTGCGATGCGTTTTCAAGGGGTTGGAAACGACCGTTTGTGACGCCACCTGCTTGTGTATTAGCGTGCATACCAATATGCAGCATAAAGAATTGCAGTAACTGACCACAACCTTCGGCCATGAGGGAGCCTGCCATCACTTGGTCGCCCTTAAAATGGCAGGGGAAATACCAATGGTCGGGGGCTAATTGCTTGTGACCTTCAATCAAGCCTAAGCCCCAAGCGCCGCCATGCACTTCGAGCTTGCTGACTTGCTCGATCATCAGGAATTTTTCCGAGGCGAAGCACAGTGAAGGCTGGAGACCAAACTTTGCCTGATGGGCCGCATGTTCACCGCCGAAACAGCCACCAATGTCGGCGCTCAGTAGACGGTGGATTTGGCCGTAGCTAAAGGCCGTTTGCGCGCAGTTAAGTAGTGGTGTGAAGCGTGGTTTATTGCCGTTTCGGGCATATTCATTGGCCAGTGCAATTTGTGCTTGCTCGCGCAGCTTAATTTCGGCCTCGGTGCGGATCACCCCTTTGCCATCGGCCAGTTCTTTATCGGTAAAGAATCCCGCGCAGCCGCCATCCATCTTGAGGATCAGCTTATCGCCCACGAAGCATTCGTAGGAGAAGAAAAACAGCAGGGTATCGCCATTGCGGGCAAAGTGGTTGATGGAGATATCGTAGCGCAGGGTATCACCGCCGCGGGGCAGATCCCCAAGGAAGGTGAGGGTGCAGTCGAGCAGGCGATAGACGCGCTCGCCTTTGTTTTCAAAATCGATACCTAAGTAGCTGATCAGCATTAAGTCGCACTGACCCGATTCGACCGCCACCGCCCAAGGAATTTGGCCATCGACCAAGAAGGGCGCATCCAAGGGAATATCGTACTCTGTGGTCATAGTGCTTGGCTGATAGCGGTTCATTTGTGCGTTGAGCTTAGTCACCCGCGAGACCAACAGATAATCCGAGGTTGGCAGGCGCACGCGGCGTGCGTAGCTGTCGATGATGGCGTAATCGGCACCAAAGACCTTGGCAATGTCGCCCTCGGCATATTCCACCAGATCCTGATAGTTCCAAATACAGGGCTTAGCTGCTGGAATAGGTGGCGTATAGGGAACGACATTCGCGTGATCAGGTTTTAGTTCTGGGACGGGTACAGCGTGCTGCGCCGCAGCGGCATTGGCGCTGGTGGTAACATGGGGGGCAACAGACCCCATTTGTGTCGTCTGGGACAATTGCGCTTTTAACAGCGCATCGGCCAGTTTGAGCCCTTGCTCACGGCTCTGTAAAAAGGCTAAGTGCGCCTCGCGGGCCAATTGCTGGTTTTGCATCAGTTGCTGGTTTTGCAAAAGTGCCGCGCTATCCTGCGACGCCCTATCCTGCGCCAAGGGTGCCGCCGAATATTGGTGTGGTGCGTTAGATGACATACCGCTCTCTACTGCTAATGGTGTGGCAAATGGGGTGGCGTTTTCAGCCGTGGTATCAAGTGCAGCTTGTACTCTGGGCTTAGTTTGTGTTGCCTGTGGTGCTACAGGCTGCAACTGGCGCATTTTGCCTTGGATGGCGGCAAGTGCGGGCAGCGGCGTATCCACAATATGTTGATAGATATCGCGGCCACCGAGCGTCACGGGTTTGATTAAATGTTTTTGCTCACTTAAGGTTAAATCCTGCTCAAGGCGCAGTTCTAGTTGCGCCGCCTGCGTTGCCGTTTGGCTTAACAGTAGCAGCGAGCTGACTCCTTGGCTTTGGGTAGACACTAATGCCTGTTTTTCGGCGTTTTTATCCGAACCCGCAGACTCGTTCTTTAGGCTTAACAGGGCACTCAGAAGACTGGCCATACCCGCAGCGGCAAAGTTATGCCCAAGGGTATTGGCGACTCGATTGCATGGCGTGCCCATAAGATTAAGCTGCGTTAATAGCCGCTCCGCTGGCTGTTGCTCTTCTGGGGCAATACATTGCTCAACCATATGGATGGCAGCGGGTACTGAAGGATTGGCGATAGCCGTTTCGGTTATCAGCGAATCAAGCAGCTTGGGCAGCTGATGGTTTGTGCCAAATGCTTGACCACGAATTTGGCCGTAGCCCTTTTGAGAACTGTTACTCGCTTGTTGACTGTTACTCGCTTGTTGACTGTTGCTCGCTTGCTGGCTGGTAAGCACGATAGCGCCCGCGCCTTCACCCACCTTCCATTGTGGATTTGCGCTGTCGGCATCGAGATCAACGGCGATTTGAGCGTTTTTCAATATAACCTGTTCAATACTGCCGCTTAAATCCACGGCGGCAATCACTACGCCATCGAGGGCCTCTTGGGACAGCAGGTTTTGCGCCACATCGATACAGCGAGCGACCGATTGCTCGGCGGCTGAAATGGTAAACGCTGGGCCGTTAAAGTCCCACAGCGAGGCGATGCGCGACGCCATAATATTGCCAATAAAGCTGGTGTATTGATTGAGCTTGGCGGCATCGAGCACGCTGTCCATGGCGATGGCTTCGAGGGCAAGGTATTCATCATTGGAGAGGTGAACGCCTTGTCGCGTTAAGCTATCTGCAAGTTGGGTGTGCAAATTCACGCGGCCACGGAATTGGTGCAGCTCAAGCTCGGTTTCCATCGCCACTAACACGGCGACCTTGCTGCCCGCGGTTAACTTGGCATCGCGAATCGCCTCATCGGCGACTTTGATCAGCAACAACTGCTGGGAGATGAGCCTATCATCCTCATTGGGCGGCACTTTAAAGCGCAGAAAATCAAAATCAAACTGCTCGATATAGGCGCCTTTGGGCGCGCGATTTAGGCCAAACTGGTTAAGGATATCGGGGTGTTTATCTAAGCCTTTCCATCGCTTAGCGGGCAGCGGGATAAAGGCATCCGTTTGGTTTAATAGCGCCTTATCCAGCGCATTGATGGAGGCCAAAGGCCCAAAGTGCGACGCCAAGCCGATAACGGTTAATGCTTGCTGCTGATAAACTGGTTTGTTGGCTTGCTTCTCGGCTCTGTGCGCTGTCGGTTGATAGGACTCCAACAACAGATGGGCATTACAGCCACCAAAGCCAAATACAGACACCCCCGCATGGCGACGATCGTTGCCCGCTTTATCGGGCCAAGCCTGACGCTGTGTGGGAAGATTATTACCGCTAAACAGCCCCTTAGGTGATGAAATCGGCGCCGTTAAATTGATACTTGGCGGTAGATGGCCTGAGCGCATGGCGAAGATCATTTTCATGATCCCAGGCATGCCGGCGGCGGTGAGCAAATGCCCAAGGTTGGATTTGGCCGAACCTATCAGCGGCGCCTTAGTGCCGCCGAGTTTATCTTCGAAAAAACGCTCCATCGAGGTGAGCTCAACCTTATCCCCCAGCGGCGTGCCGGTGGCATGGCATTCAATCACTTCGATATTGCTCGGGTGGGTGTTGGCGGCGGCATAGGCACGCTCGAAGGCTTGCACTTGGCCCTTACTGTTGGGGCTTAAGACAAATTGGCCCTTGCCATCGTTCGATAAGCCAATACCACTGACCACGGCATAAATATTATCGCCATCGCGCTCGGCATCCTCTAAACGCTTAAGCACTAATACGCCAGCGCCTTCACCTGCGAATAAGCCTTTGCTATTGCTATCGAAAGGCGCCGAAATCCCATGGTCTGGATAGGCGTGGAAAATCGAGAATCCCATGTTGATAAAGAAGGGATCGGCGCCCGATACGGCGCCCGCGAGCATCATATCGGCTTTGCCCGTGGTTAAATAATCGCAGGCTAATTTGAGGGCATAGACAGAGCTGGCGCAGGCGGCATCGAGACTGAGCTGTGCGCCGCCAAGGCCGAGGGCATCACTTAACAATTTAGACGCAGTGTGGGCAATGGCACCATTGGCGGCTTGTTGCGTGCCCGCCATCGACGCATTGGCGAAGGGCGCGAGGGCAAATTCGGGTTGATTAAGCTTGGTTTTTAATGCCTTTTCAACCGCTTGATGGTAAATCGGTAAAAACAATTCATTGGAGCTTGCGGTCGGGAACGACAGCGTGCCCATTACAATCCCTGTGCGCTCAAGTAATGGTGCCGTTAAATCCACGCCCGCATCCAGCAGGGCTTTTTTACTGCAATCTAATGCCCATAAAAAGCTTTCATCGAGCCCTTCAAAGGCCGCTGGCGGCAACTGATAACCCTGTGGGTCAAAACGAAAATTGCGGATATAGCCGCCCTTGTCGCAATAAAAACGGTCGGCTTGACCTTGAACACCTTGGTAATCCGCTGGATTGGCATTGAGTTTGACCGCATCGATTTGGCTGCGAGAATCTTTTTTATCCAGCAGATTTTGCCAAAACTGCTCCGGTGTGTCGGCATCGGGATACTGAACGGCAAGGCCGACGATGGCAATCTTTGGCATCGCCCTTGAGCTTTGGCGCTGGTCGTTTGGCACTGCTGTGCTGTTTTGCTGAGTCGGGTGAGCATGCATTTGAGAACTCAAAGGGGTTCTCCTTCTTGGAATACGTTTGAATAATGGCCTAATGCGCTGGCGCTGGTTGAATGTGGCGCTATCGTTTTCGCTGTAGCCTTATCTGCAATCTTATCCGCAACGGGAGTGGCTGACTGAGCAGCCGATTGAGGCATAAGCGGCGCAAGGGAAAGTGGCACTCTATGGCTGATAAGTTGAGCTAAGCATTTGAGTAAACTGGTGATCGTATCGCTGCCCTTGGCATTACATGCCATGGCTAATACTTGTTCTTGAGCTCCATCGGCGCCCAACTCTAGTTGGCGGCCGATTTTATCGATAAGTGTGCTGGTTTGCCGATCGGCGCCCACCTCAACAAATAAGCGCGCACCTTGGTGATACGCGGCGTTAATCAGCGCGGTAAAATTCAGCGGCGCACAAAAGGTGTCGGCAATACTCTTGGCAATGCTTTGGCTATCGATGCTGACATCGCTTTGCTGCACCGCGCTAATAAAACGCACCTGAGTCTCGCAGGCATTCGCCTTTAAGCCCAAGGTATAAAACCCTTGGATAGCACTGTGCTGTGACTGCGAGGGCGGGGTATGCATGGCGGTGACTTTATTGCTGGCAATGCCACGCTTATTCAGCCTTTTAAGGAGTTGTAAGCAGCTTGCTTCGCAGCCCGCGAGAATACAGGTATCACCCTGTTCAATCGCCAGATATACCCTTGGAAAATCAGTCAGCAGGGTATTAATTTCGGCGCGAGAGGCTCGCACTAAAAAGCTGTTCCACACTAGCGGAGCATCTTCACTCAACCGCCAATCACGGCGCACCGCAAGCAGTGGGCCTGAAATCTCCTGATTGAAGATGGCGCTGTTTTGAGTCGCGTTAATCAGAGCCTGTGGCGTTTGCCAGATATCTAAACTTGCCCACATGGCCGCTTCACCCATGGAATAGCCCAGAGCGAGTTGCGGTTGGATATTAAAGACTCGAGTCAACAGCCGACTAAATAGGTAACTGGCACCAACGCCGCTAATCGCAAGCTGGCTTAAGCTCATGTCTGCCGCATCTTTTACACCAACTGCATTTTTTACATCAACGGCACTTTTGGCATAAGCAGCGCTTTGGTAAATCGCCTCGGCCTGCAGCATGGCGGCTAAATCCCCTTCGCGTTCAAGCTCGCGATAAAGCTCAGGGAAATAGCCATGTAAGTCGCTGAACATATTCGGGTAAACCGTGCCGACGCCGGGGTAGACAAAGGTTAAGCCTGTATCGCCGAGGGGCGTTGGCGTAAAATAACTGCCCGCAGGGGTCTTAAAGGCTAGATTGGCCGATGGCGTTGACGCAGGCGTTTGGGCTGGAGCTGGCGCAGGAGCCTGTTGCGTCTTTTCAATATAAGCGCGCATCGCCTTGGCTTCTTGCATAAGCTCTTCAACTGAGCCAGCCATCAGCACTAAGGCTAATTCATCCCTTGCTTGATAGCGCTTAAACCAATCACAGCCTTGGCTGCTAAGCCAATCCGTATCGGGAAAGCTTGCCGATAAATCTAATGAATCAATCAGTTGTGATAACTGTACTGTTAAAGACTCAAGCGTATTGCCGCTAATGGGAATAAACAGTCTGTTGGCATTGAGCAACGGCTGAGCGATAAGCCGAGTGCCTTGGGTTAAGATAAGGCTTTGGGCGGTGCTCGCTTGAGTGGGCTTCTCCAAGGGATTACTCAAGAGATTTAGGCTTAACACCCTTGCCTGATGAGGCTTAGTAAACCAATAACCGTTCTGCACGTTTTTTACGGGCTTTTCAGCGCGCAGTTCAGCGTGTTGTTCAGCGAGTAGTTCTGCCAGTTGCGCTGCATCAGTCGCATCAAGCATTGGTTCAATGCCTTTGAGGCTGCGATGACTTAACGCCTCAACCGCTTGAGATAATACATTCAACTGACTGGCAAGATTGCCTGCCTGCGCGTAACTATTAACCGCCTGAGCACAATCGCGTTTCGCCAAGATAAAAGCGCTGTTTAAGCAGCGCTCGACGATATTTGTATTGATAGTATTTGTTTCTTCGGCTGTTTCAGCTTGGATTTGCGCTAATGCTGAAATATAAGCCTCGGCATGCAGGTGTAACTGCGCTGCCATCAGCCCATCGAGCAGATACAGGCTACGTGCTTGCTGCTGATATTCAAAGCGAATTTCAACGAGCTGTTTTTGCGCAATATGGTCGAGTTGCTCTGTGAGCAAGGCGACCAGTGTTGGCTCATCAGATGGCTTATTAATCAGTGATTTATCTTCAACATCGAGCTGAATTCGACAAGCCATCAACTGCTGCAGCTTACTGACATCGGTTGGTGCATGGCTAAGCACACTCTGCATCCAGCCATCACCAAGCCATACGGCTATTCGCAGTGGCTTGGCATTGGGATACGGACTGTTTAATGCCGCATTGCTTAATGCGGCATGCGCGCTTGGGTCGAGTGTCACTTAACACTTACCTCGGCCGAGCTTTGGGCGACTGCCTGCTCTTGCGTTTGTTGCTGAGGTTTATTGGCCAAAAACGCTTGGTTGAGCGTCTTACTGACCGTAACCTTGGCCCGTTTCATCTCGCAGCTTAATCGGCCATCTTGATGATAAAGCGCAATATTGGCTTCAAGTGAACGGGATGAATGCTTGAGTACATCCAGCACTAATACCGCCTTCTCGCCAAAACCTAAGGGCGAATAGGACACAAACTCGCCAATGGTACTGGGTAAGCTTGCCGCTTGATATTTAAGGCGCGCCCACACGAGCATGGCCTGCAATAACAGATCTTCGGCAAAGGGTTGTGTGCCTTTATCCTCAAGATTGGGCGCAAACTCGCCACAGTCATCTAAGTCCACCGCTGGCAGTGCTACCTTAGCGATAAGCTGTTGGTCATCAAAGGCGAGTACTTCGCTTATGCCTTGCAGTCTTGGGCCATGGAACAGTGTGCCATCGCTGTAAAGCGATTCTCGGTTCGCGATAGCGGGTTGCTGCGTTATCTCCTGCATTAGAGAATGCAACTCGCCAACCTCGAAACGCTGCGCGTCTGGCATATCATCCGTCTGCGCCACTAACACCGCCTGATACTGCGGGCGACCTTCAAAGCTTATCAACGCGGTTAACGCCTCAGTCGATTGCTGTATAGCGTCGGCAAGCGGCGTGAGCATTAGTTCGAGCTCAATAGGCGCATCGCGGGCAAGCAGCGCCTCATCGAAGATAATTCCCTTGAGTAGTCGATAATCGCTGACACTCACCGCCTTACCTAAATGGGCCTTGGCGGCCTCACGCATCCAATCGATGGCGCATACCGTTGGCAACACCGCATGACCGTTGATGCAATGATCCTCAATAAAGCTCATGCGTTTAGGGTCGAGGCTGCGCATGACGCGAATACTCTGCGACACCGTTTGGGCCATAGGCTGCGGATCTAACGCCGTGGTTAGATCCGCTTCAGGCTTTTTTGCTGATGCAGCTTCAACAGTATTAGCGGTATTGCCCTGCATATCGGTTCCGATCAACAGCTGCGCCCCTGTATCACTCAATAATTGGCTGGCAAATAACTCGGCACCCGCTTTGAGTGGAATGACATAAACTCCACGGTCGATAAACATTTTCTTCAGTGCTGGATTGACCATGCCGCCATCCCAAGGACCCCAGTCAAAGCTCATCACCTTGGCTTGTGGCAATTGCTGCGCGAGTTGCAGTGCAGCCTTGTTGAGAATGTCGTTAGACATGGCGTAGTCGCTCTGGCCGGTATTGCCGTAAAAACCCGCCGCCGAAGAGAACAGGGCGATAAGCGTTAACTGGCTAAGATCCAGTGCCGACAGCAGATTGTTAAGTCCGGTCACCTTAGTGCCATAAACGCGTTCAAGTTCGCTTAAGGTTTTGTCTTGAATATGTTTATCGGCAAGTACGCCCGCGCCGTGGATAATCCCCGTGATGGGCGATAGGGCGCTGATAGGCGCAATAGTGCTGGCAATGGCGGCAGGATCGTTAACATCCAGGCTTAAGTATTCGGCGCTGGCGCCAACCGCTTCAAAGGCCTGCAAGGCATGGCTGATTTCAGGCTGCTTTGCTGGCAAACTAGGCATCCACGTTGTTTT
>NZ_AKZL01000106.1:0-13836 GCF_000282755.1 Shewanella sp. POL2 | reverse complement strand
TTCGATAATATTGGTCGTTTGCAGGCGGAGTTGTTTAGAGCTGTGTGCCTTGTTGTTGATACAGGTATTCACCATAGTCGTTGGACGCGGGAACAAGCCATTGACTATATGAAGAAAAATACTGGAATGTCAGATCGCGATGTAACCGCTGAAATTGAGCGTTATATTGTGATGCCCGGCCAAGCGACAGCCTATAAGGTGGGGATGATGAAGATCTTCGAATTGCGAGAAAAAGCCAAACAAGCCCTTGGGGACAAATTTGATTTGCGCGATTTTCACGATGTGCTGCTTAAAAATGGCGCTGTTCCCTTAGATATTTTAGAAAAATTGGTTGATCGCTATATTGCTGATAAGCGTCGTCAAGCCTAAGTTGAGGTGACTTTAGTTGGCACATCCCCGCAGGAATGGTCTGCGGGGATGTATCCCGCTCACGTAAGTGATTCGTCTTCTGGCTTTCCCCATCCGGTTTCAATACAATTCCCCCTTACACGTTGATAAATGCCTTTGACAATTATGGTTTATTGTCTGTTGAGGTATTTTTGAGTTTCAAGGTTTTGCTGATGAATCGCTTTCCCCCCCAAGAGCCCATTCAATTGACTCAAACGGCAATTGAGTCCTTATTCACGCCGCCAACCTTGATGCGTGCCCGTGATTATGTGATGCAGGGGAAGGTGTTAAGCGCAAAAGCCAATGCCGATTTTCGCCATATTGAAGGCTCGGTAGCGGGCAGTGAAACCTCACCCTATCGTCAGGATATACGTTTAGTCAGCGTCAATCATAAGCTCATCATGAACGGTTTTTGCTCCTGTCCCGCCACGGGACATTGCAAGCATATGGCTGCGGTACTGTATAGCTTGCTCACCGATAAAACGGTTGAGGATCAACGCATCGCCCAATGGTTACATCTACTCGATGATGCCGATGATCCTCGTTTGAATGATGTTGAGTCCCTCTACGATGATCGGGTGCTGTATATCCTCTCAAAGGACGATAATGGGGTGTTTATCGAGCTTAGGCGCGGCAAGCTTGGCAAGAAGGGCGGTTATAACAAGGGTTCCAAAATTGCGCTCTCGGATGTGCAATATTATATGCCTGCATGGATTGGTGCTGAGGATGTGCTGATCATCAATCTGATAATGTCTACGAGGCGCCATGGTGCATCGCGGCTCTATCTTAAGGCGCAGTTAGGTGCGGTTGCGCTCGAGAAAATGCTCGCGACCGAACGTTGTTTTTGGGAGGAAAGTCGCCTCGCATTGACCGCGGGCGATGCCATTACGCCACAGTTTATTTGGCAGGATATTGATAGTGAACACAAGCAAATGCGCCTTGTTTTACCCAAGCGAGATAATTGGGAGCTTGTGCCAACCGAGCCTGCGTATTATATCGAACTCGATTACTTTCAAATTGGTCTTATCGACACCGATATCAGTATTGAAAAATTGCGCCTACTCAGCCAAATGCCACCCGTGCCTCGCACGCAGGTTGAGGTGGTGAGTCATAAACTGATTAAACATTTTTCAGCGCGTACAGTGCCGCTACCAAGTGCCATCAATTTTGTCGAACTACGGGATAAACTACGGGTTCGGTTGAGCCTAAATATGCTTTCGGCGGTATCGACTCAGGCCAATGCTACTCTGCCTAATTCGACCCAACTCAAGACAACAACGCCACATATTCAAGCTGTTGATATCAATCAGCCCTATGTGACCTTGGCATTTATCTACGGTGATGTCGTTTTGAGTGGTAATGCAGCTAAAGAAGACTTAACCCTTGTGACCCAAGGCGGAACGACCTATCAAATTAACCGTGCGTTGGACGAAGAGCAAGCGGCGGTTGAGGTTCTGCAAACGCTTGGATTTACTCGTTTTGTATTTGATCTTAGCAGTTTAGCCTGCCACTGGCGCTTAGGTGTGTTGCCCGAGGCGATTCGGGAGTGGCTGCACTTTATCGATGAAGAAGTCCCAAGATTACAAGCCCAAGGTGTTGAGGTGTTATTGGCGCCCGAGTTTAGCCTTAAGGTAGTCGACGCGCCGTTAACCGTTGAGCTGGATGACAGTAAAGAGGGCTGGTTTTCCCTGTCTTTGCATGCGGATATCAATGGTCAGCGGTTACCCATGTTGCCGCTGGTGGCCACTTGGCTTAAACAACATGGTGAGCCCGCCGATGATGCCGAGCTATTGCTACCTAGCCCAAATGGTGAGTGGCTTAAAATTAAAGCCAGTGTTATCAAACCCTTGATGAGCATTATTTTAGAGCTGTTTGAACAGCACCGCGGCAACAGTATCGCCTTACCTAAATATCGGACACATTTACTCAATGAGTTAGCCCAGAGTGATATCAGCTTGCTCAATGGTGAGCGGGTGCGCCAACTTGCGGCCAAATTAGAACAATTTACTGGTGTTGTTGCGGTTACTGCGCCAACCCAATTACAGGCAGAGCTGCGTCCCTATCAGCAACAGGGCTTAAATTGGTTATGTTTTTTAAAGGAATATCAACTAGGTGGCATTTTAGCCGACGATATGGGATTGGGTAAAACCATTCAAACTTTGGCATTCCTGTTGAAGCAAAAACAGCTTAAGTCCGCGGCTGGCCCTCATCTACCCAGTTTAATTATCTGCCCCACCAGTTTGGTCGGGAACTGGGCAAAGGAGGCGGCAAAATTTGCGCCTTCGTTAACACTGGCGGTGATCCATGGCGCACAGCGCGGGCCGCTTTTGGCACGGTTAAGTGAGTTTGATGTGGTTGTTACTACCTATCCGTTAATGGTGAGGGATAACGATTTTTACCAGGCACAACCTTTTGAGCACATAGTGCTTGATGAAGCACAGCAGATTAAAAATGCTCAAGCTAAAGTCAGTCAGATGATTAAAGCGCTGCAGGCGCCTTTTAAACTCTGCCTTACGGGGACGCCCCTTGAAAATCATTTAGGTGAACTCAAATCCTTAATGGATTTTTGTTTGCCAGGACTCCTTGGGACAACGGCTTATTTTAATAAGGCATTTCGTTATCGGATTGAGCGTTACGGCGATAGTGAGCAGGCAAAAGTGTTAAGTCAACGCATTGCGCCCTTTGTGCTCAGACGAACGAAGGCGGAGGTAGTGACTGAACTTCCGCCTAAAACCGAAATTTATCAAACTCTTGAGCTTGAGAAAGATCAACGCAATCTGTACGAGAGTATTCGCTTAAGTATGGAGAAAAAAATTCGAGAATTGTTTGCAAGCCAAGGCGTGGCGGGCAGCCATATCGAGTTTTTAGACGCGCTGCTCAAATTGCGTCAAGCCTGCTGCGATCCGCGATTAGTAAAGCTCGAACAGGCACAAAAGGTTAAAAATAACGCCAAGCTTAACTGGCTTAGCCAAAACTTGCCGGAAATGGTGCAGGAAGGACGCAAAATTTTAATCTTCAGCCAATTTACTAGTATGCTGATTTTGATTGAAGAATTACTCCAATCCTTAGAGATCAACTACAGCAAACTGACGGGCCAAACTCGGCTACGTCAGGTGCAGATTGATCAATTCCAAGAAGGCGATACGCCAGTGTTTTTAATTAGTTTAAAGGCGGGCGGAACCGGGCTTAATTTGACTGCTGCTGATACGGTTATTCATTACGATCCTTGGTGGAATCCTGCGGCCGAAAGGCAAGCCACTGATAGAGCACACCGTATTGGCCAAGAAAATCCGGTGTTTGTCTATAAGCTTATCGCCGAGGGGACGGTCGAAGAAAAAATCCAAGAGATGCAGCAGCATAAACAAGGTTTAGCCGATAGTATTCTTGAAGGTAAGGGCAGTGGCGCATGGCAAGGTAGTGCCGATGAACTGCTCTCTTTATTCCACTAAGGCATTGTTGCATATCACCGCCTGTGGTCGTTGACTTGGCGACTCTTGTACAAGCAGAGCGGTAACAGATTGATGCTTAAAAATTCTTTTTAAAATGCGAGTTAAAAGACAGAGGTGACCCATGCAGTACCCAGTCGATACCCATACCCATACCGTGGCATCCTCCCATGCCTATAGCACTATCCATGATTATCTTGCGGTGGCAAAACAAAAGGGGCTCCGCCTGTTTGCGACGACAGATCATGGCCCGGCCATGGCGGATGCGCCGCATTTTTGGCATTTTGTGAATTTACGGGTATTGCCGCGCATGGTCGATGGCGTCGGCATTTTACGCGGCATTGAAGCCAATATTAAAAATCGCGACGGTGAAATCGATTACTTTGGCGATTATCTGTCGCAGCTCGATATCGTCTTGGCTGGATTCCATGAACCCGTGTTTGCGCCCTCGGATAAGGCCACCCATACCGAGGCGATGATTAATACGATTAAAAGTGGCAAGGTCGATATTATTACTCACCCAGGAAACCCCGCATATCCCATTGATATTGAAGCAGTCGTCACTGCCGCAGCAGAATATGGTGTAGCACTTGAAATTAATAATTCCTCCTTTGAAGTGTCTCGCAAGGGCAGTGAAGCCAACTGCACCGCAATCGCTAAGGCGGCTAAAGCGTTAGGTGCAACCTTAGTCATGGGGTCTGATTCCCATGTGGCATTTAGCCTTGGTGGATTTGATCGCGCCTTAAGCATTATCGATGCGGTTGATTATCCAAAGGATAAGCTGCTTAATCGCTCGCCCATGGCGCTGTTAGACTTTTTGACTCTGCGTGGGCATCAAACTGTTGCTGACTTTATACCGCACTTTCGCGATGAAGCAATTTGAGGCGCTTGAGTCAATCAATGCAGGATGTCACTCCCGCGCGACCAACAGTGCTCTTAACTGGCGCGCACAGCCAACTAGCAAAAGCATTAATCCGAACGCATCTCAATGGTGGATTAGCATTTAATCTCCATCCGCTTACGCATGCTGCGTTAGATATCAGCGATAAATACAGTGTGGCTGAGGTGTTTGCGCAGGTGAAACCCGACTGGGTGATTAACTGCGCGGCCTATAATGCGGTCGACAAGGCTGAGACGGCAGTGGATGAGGCTTATCGCGTCAATAGCCACGGCCCAGAATTATTGGCAACCGAATGTGCGCTCACGGGCGCGCGGTTAGTACATATTTCCAGTGATTTTGTTTTTAGCGGTCTGCTTGCGGGCGTTGAGGCCAATGCCTTAAGTGAAACGGTGACACCTTCGCCAATATCGGTTTATGGCAAGAGTAAGCTTGCCGGAGAGCAAGCGGTGCTGCGTATCTTGGGTGAGCGCGCGATTGTTATCCGTACCGCATGGCTTTACGGTGTCGATGGGCATAATTTTGTGAAAACCATGCTGAGGTTGATGGCCGCCACGCCTGATGCTCAGCCGCTCACAGTGATAAACGATCAAATCGGATCTCCTACGTGGGTCGATACCCTCGCGTCGCTTATCTGGCAACTGATGCTAACGGGTGAGGCGGGGCTATTTCATTATTCAGGACAGGGGCAATGCAGTTGGTATGAATTTGCTGTTGAAATTCAGCAGCAAGCGTTGGCTCTGAAGTTATTAAAGAAAGCCGTGCCCATCATTGCCATTGATAGCCTCAGTTATGCCGCCAAAGCGCTTGAGAAAGGCAATGTACTGGCACAAAGGCCGAGTTACAGCGCGCTTAATAGCGATAAACTGCGACAGACGCTGGATAAGCACCATCTTGTGGCTATGCAATGTCCTGAAGTTTGGCAGGATTGGCGAGTGCAACTTAACTGCATGCTTAATGCTTTTATAACACAAGGCGAAAAATCCTAAACTGATGCCGTTTTTTTGTTACTCACAGGCAAGCGGATTGCCTTTGCCAGTATTCCACTCCTAGTGGTTTATTTTCAAGGCGGTGAATACGAATGCAGCCTAGGGAATGACTCTTTTCAGCGTATCTTGCTTGCCTTAGACTCGACTTATTTAAAATTAAAGCCTGATGCTTAGGACTTAAGCTTTGGTGTTTAAGCCCGCTTAGTCAATTTTGCTTGATTTATGACTAATTTGTTCTTAATTCTCAATGGCTGCCGATGGCATAATGCCGCAAAGCTGATTGAATAAAGGACGACTAAGTGACCGATAACACCACAATTGCGCTGCATTTTTCTAAAGCGGACTTGTTGCGGCTAGTGAATATAGCCCATGCGGCAGGTGATGCCATTATGGCGATTTACGCCCAAGAGCATATTGCTGTTACACAAAAGAGTGATGAGAGTCCTGTAACTGCTGCCGATCTTGCGGCTCATAGGGTGATTGTCAGTCAATTAGCTGAGCAATTTGCGGGCATTGCTGTGATGTCAGAAGAGGCCGCCGATATTCCTTGGGATGAGCGTGAGCAATGGCAGACCTACTGGCTTATCGATCCTTTAGATGGCACGAAGGAATTTATTAAGCGAAATGGCGAGTTTACCGTCAATATTGCGCTTATCCATCAAGGCGAAGCTATTGCAGGTGTGGTTTATGCTCCAGTGTTGAACACGACTTATTATGGGGCGAAACACTTAGGTGCTTGGCGACAGGATGGACAGCAAGAACAGCCGCTTCAGGGCTGTAAGATGCCAAGACAGGTGCCGATAGTGGTGGGCAGTCGTTCGCACTTAAGCCCAGATGTGGCTGATTATTTGAACAATATTGGCCAGCATGAAATGTTAAGCGTAGGAAGCTCGCTGAAGTTTTGTATGCTGGCAGAAGGTAAGGCCGATCTCTATCCAAGATTGGGGCCTACCAGCGAATGGGACACTGCGGCAGCGCAGGCGGTACTTGAAAGCGCAGGCGGTAAAGTCGTGTGTTATGACTCAGGTTTACCCTTAACCTACAATCAAAAACCTGACATATTAAACCCTTATTTTATTGCCACAGCGCCTGGCTGGGCAAAATAACGAGCAATCACAAGCGAGTCTGCGCGGACTCCTTGGCAGAACAATAGCGGAGAAGCTTATTCATGATACGCATGGGCATCGATTTAGGCGGCACAAAAATAGAACTCGTCGCCTTAAATGACGAAGGAAATGAGGTTTTTCGTAAGCGTATCAATACCCCTCGGGATTATCAGGGCACGCTTAACGCGATCGTCGATTTAGTGAATGAGGCGGAAGCGACCTTAGGTGAAAAAGGCTCAGTGGGGGTAGGGATCCCTGGTGTGATTTCCCCCTATTCTGGACTGGTTAAAAATGCCAACTCGACTTGGATCAACGGTCATCCCTTGGATGTGCATTTAGGGGAGCTGCTCGGCCGTGAAGTGCGGGTTGCTAACGATGCCAACTGTTTTGCGGTATCTGAAGCCGTCGATGGTGCTGCTGCGGGTAAATCTGTGGTGTTTGGAGTGATCATTGGCACGGGCTGCGGCGCGGGTGTGGCCATTAACGGTAAAGTGCATGCGGGTGGTAATGGCATTGGTGGCGAATGGGGCCATAATCCGCTGCCGTGGATGACCAAGGAGGAGTTTAATACTACCCGTTGTTTTTGCGGTAATCCTGATTGTATCGAAACCTTTATTTCAGGCACTGGCTTTGTTCGTGATTACAATGAGGCGCTCAGTCGCGCAGCAAGCGTCCAACGTGTGCCCGCTAAATCTGGTTCAGAGATCATGAGCTTAGTCGACGATGGGGATGAGATAGCGATATTGGCCTTTGACCGCTATATGGATAGACTCGCGCGCTCACTGGCTCATGTGATTAATCTACTTGATCCTGATGCGATTGTATTAGGTGGCGGCATGTCGAATGTTGAGGCTATTTACCCAAGATTACCTGCATTATTAAGCCATTATGTTGTAGGGCGCGAATGCCGAACACCGGTTGTACAGAATCTTTATGGTTGTTCTTCGGGCGTGCGTGGCGCCGCTTGGTTATGGGAAAAATAACCCAGTAACCTTAAGTTTTCACTCGTGACAACGCATCGCCTCGGCGATGCGTTTTGCTTTCTTTTGATGTTATGATTGCGCTCCTTTGGATTATTGGGCGCTAGCGCATGTTTTGGATTAAGAAAGTTGTCTCTCAGGCAATTATGCCTGTTCCATTTATCCTGTTGTTATTGCTGCTATCTTTGTTTATTTGGCGCAAACCGCGGTTAGCAAAATGGGCGATTGCCAGTGCTTTTACCCTTCTACTGTTATTAAGCAGTCAATTTAGTGTCGATTATCTCGTGAAACCGCTTGAGACCCAATATCCCATTAATTCCACTCCCATTGCGGATACCTGTGTGGTGATGGTGCTGGGTTTTGCTCACTCGGATATTGAAGGTGCTACGGCGGTACAGTCCTTATCGGCTGTGGCATTGGCAAGATTAACGGAAGGGCTTCGGCAGCTTAAGTTAGGTCAAGATTGTAGTTTAGTCGTTAGTGGTTGGGGCGGCGAGCTAACCCAACATCCCCACGCTGAAGTGATGGCCAAGGCTGCGGTTGAACTTGGCATCGATGCGTCACGTATTATTGAATTTCCGCTCGCGCGCGACACCCTCGAAGAAGCGCACTATTTTAAAGAGCGCTTTGGCAATCAGCCTGTGCGATTAGTCACCTCGGCCTCCCATATGCCACGGGCGATGGCCATTTTTAGTGGTAAAGGATTAACCGCAAGTGCGGCGCCGACGGATTTTAGGGCCAGAGACGATTTTTATTGGCGTTTTACTGCGGATAACTTACTCGCCTCGCAACGTGCGCTACATGAATACATTGGCCGTTTATGGCTTTGGGTAAAACAGGAATAAAAATATGGCCTTAGAGTCTGATATTGTATCGGTTCGTCCACTCTCTAAACGTAATGGTTTGACTTTAACTATTGTAGGTGCCTGTGCCTTTGTATTGGGCTTTGGCTTGTTTGTGATACTACCTGAGCTATTTGCAGTGGGCTTAGTGTTTTTCAGCTTGGGTGCAATCGCATTGATATTGGGCCTTGCAAAGGTTTTCGAGCCTGACACCACATTGACTATGGATGAGCAGAGGCTGACTTATTTTCATCGTCGCGGCAAGGTGTCGATAAACTGGGATAATATTCAGCGGGTTGACATTCCAAGGGTGACTCAGGGAGTTGATACTATTGAGCTTTCCTATATTGGTATTAAGCTAAAGCAGTTAAATCCGATACTCGATAATATTTCATTACGGCTTGCAGCGGGATTATTGACTGAGCAGCGGCCGTTACTTGTTACCGCCGCATCACAGCAAGAAGATTTAGCGACCTTAGAAACTTATCTTGGTGCTGAATTTAGCCCTTTGGTGGTTGATGGTGACAGATACCGCGGCGTATTGGCGATGTTTGGACATCGCTGCGCGATGCTCAACACTCACCTTGGCTATCATCTTTATATTCCCCATGACAGTTTAGATCGTGAGCCGCGGGAATTTATTAAACTGTTAAGGCAGCGCATCGCGCAGAGTTCGACGCAAATCGATGCTACAACAAATTAACACTACTGATAAAAAAGGGGCCCCGATGGGGCCCCAATAAGTTGCAGAGAGGAAGTTTGGGTTGTGCAGGGGGCAACCCAAAGGTACTAGTACTAGTGTGCTACCTCTGCGTGTACCTTATCTATGCCATAAGTTTTACCTTCAGCATGGCAGGTCGCGCATGATTCTACTGGTAGGTTAGGATCAGTCACTGCATCCGCTTCTACAATCGCACCGTTACTTCTAAAGTGAGCTACTGCTGCTGCATCTGAGTGAGCGTGACAGCTGCGGCATGATTCAGCTACTGGGCTAATATAGTAGCTACCCACTTTGATAGAGCGTTTTTCAGAAGTCAAACCACCGTCAGTTGCAAACAGTTTAGCGCCGTCTTTATGACATGCAGAACATGCTGTTTCTGGTGATGGGTAACCGAGCAATTCACCTTTATCGTCACGGAAGATGCCTGTGATAGAGTCAAAGTTACCACTGTGGAAACGGTGGGCAACGGTGAATAGGTCTTTGTTGTTGAAGGTGACGTCTGGATTCACTACTTTGCTTCCATCAGCGCCTTTGTAAACAACCGTTTTGTGACCTGAAGCTCCCGTTGTATCGTTATGACAGTTCATACATTGAGTGAAGGCGTAAGTACCGTGTCTTGTTCCTTTGGCATAGTCTAAGGTACCGTGACAGGCATTACATTTGGCTTCTTCAACAGTAATGCGGGCAGGAACTGCCATACGAGCAGTGCTGACTGCGCTACCATCTAAGCTGAAGAATTTAACAGGAGAGCTGTTGCCAATTGGGTTAGTTGGCCCAAATTCAAGTCCTGTTGCATTACAGCTTGCTACTGCACCAGCCTTGATACAAACGTTAGCTTCTGAACTGACATACATAGTTCCAACTGCTTGTGCATCTGGAATATCTTTAACAAAAGTCAATACACCACCAGAAAGCGTACCACTTGCAAGGTTTAAGCTGATAGCTGTTGGTTTAACATCTCGCCACGCATAAACAGTACCATCGGTAGCAACATTACCCAGCAATAAACCGTTAGCAACTAACTTTCCTGTTGGATTAGTGGTCGCATTATAGGTTGCAAGGCTTGTTCCATCGGCAATGGGTGTACCATTGATGGTCACATTAGCCTTGATGGTTAATGTTTTCATACCTAAGGTGGCTGACGGTGCAACTGCTGCACTTGTAAAGTCCACTTTAAATAAGTTGGCGTATTCAGCGCGTTTACCAACACTATGAACAGCTTCTGGTGTTAGGCTACCACTACCGTGACAAGATTTACATTGAGTGTCGTCGGCTTGAGCTAAACCAAATTCTGAGTGGTTTTCACCAGTTGCGAAGTTGACATTGATATGGCAACCCACGCAAGCCTTAGCGTAGATATTGGTGTTATAACTTGGTGCACCATCGTGACAGGATTTACATTCTTTCAAGTCAGATGGGAAACCAATTTCACCAAAGTATTCTTTGGCTTCACCAGACAGATACGCTGCATTATGTTCACCGGCATGGATACGGTGGATCATTGGAGCAAAATCAAAGACCCAACCTTCCGCAAGTTGTGCATCGCTGGGTACTAGATCTGGGTTATGGCAAGTTACGCAGTTTTTAACGTCTTGATAATTATGGTGAGCTTCGATCTTAGCGATATGGCCATCAGTTTCACCGTGACAGTTTTTACATGCTGCACTCGATACTGTGTCTTTGCCTGATGCGGCTAACTCGTCGGTCGCTGGGATAAAATCAACAGGTACTGAAAGTACTTTATCTGCTAAGGCAACGCCTTGGCTATTGGCGATATTGTATGCGCGTAAAAATACTCTGTGTACTGCATTAGGGTTATCATTTGGATTAATGATCGGTGCAGCACCATCGTAAGTCCAAGTGGCAGTGTATGTACCAGGGTTTGCAGTATCTTCAGTTAATTTACAAGCATTCTTAGTACCGTTAAGGCCGTTTAGAGTACAAGTTAATGAGCTACCCGCTTTGTTTGCCGTAGCATTGTTTTGCCATTGAATTGGCGCACCAGTGCCTGACGTATTGTCATTTGCCGTTAAAGAGTAGATCGCAATTTTATCGAGTCCCATAAAAGGAACATCTTTGCCTGCGCTCTTTCCGGTTAAGCTGAACTTAACACTGAAGCCTTCGCTGCTGGTGACTTTGATATCAGCTGGGCTAAGAGTAAATTTCAGATCGGTTATAGATTCTGCGGTTTTAGCAAAAGAACCAGCGGGTAATCCTGGTGTACCAGGCGTGCCCGGTGTTCCAGGGGTACCAGGTGTTCCAGGCGTGCCGGGTGCACCATCTTGCCCGTCTTCTCCGTCCCCGCAGGCGGTTAAACACAAGGCACTAGTGAGAGCTAGTGCCAGTAGAGATTTATTGTAGTTTTTTCATCATCGCGTCCCTTTTTCTTTCTATAAGACTGCGTGTGCAGTGACTCTACTATAGGTCGAACAATCTACTTATAAAGTGGTATTTATAAGTTTGTATCTGATATGTGAACAGTGATTTAACACATCAAAATGGAAATTCTAAAATGTGAAATTAAGTATTTCGCAAATTAGAATCTGACGGTAAAAATGAGATGTGGATTGCAGAATGTTATTTTTGTTTTTAACAATTTGTTGAGATTAATTTTCAATTAATTTTACTTAAAGATACTGATGAAACATTTATCAAATGCTTTTTTACAGTGAAAAATAAAACAAAAACAACTATTGAGAATCATAGTGTACAGAGGGAGAATGCGCTGTATTTACTTAAATTTAACAATTGAAGCTTTTGTAAATAGTGGCACAAGCATCCATGCTTTTGGGGATTATTGACTGACTCGCGTATTGAAAGGCGTGAGGGCGGTTAATAATGAACTGACGACAAGTTCGCATTGTGTTTGACTGTAGCGTCGATGGCTTCGTGGCTTTTCTACGAGAAAATACTGTGGTGGCATAATCGTTTCATGTAGACGGTGTAACTCTGCGATGGGAAGCGGCGCTAGTTTTAATCCCGGCATATGTTTTACGGTATGCATATCAATACTCGAACAAAATGCCACACTTTGCATGGTGAGAAGGTGGGCATACCATTCTTCCCGATCCGTGACTCTTTCAATCGAGGGTAACAACAGCCCTTGGCGCTGACAGAACAGTTCTAGTGGGTCAATTCTGCTGTTAAAGCCCTTCAGTTCAATACATAAAAATGAATAACGGCATATGTGCTCAAGGCTGATTTCAAGTTGGCTTTCCCAAAGGGAATGATGTTTCGAGGCAACGACATAGACATTTGAAATACAGCCTAAGCGTGTAACACTAAGCTCTTTGGATTCGGTCGGCTCTATTGTGATCCCAAAATCTAATTCACCTGCATGTATCAGTTCTGCACTATTATCTTGCCACTTGTGTAGTCTTATTTGGCCTAATTCACTTATCACATCGGGTGAACTGAGCTGTGGTGCTAAGAAACTTAATAATCCATTACTTGCGGCTATATGGAGCGGTAATTCAACGTGACTCGCTGCATTTTGCAGCTGCATTGCAGATTGTTCTAGGTGATAAACCGAATCGGTGAATTGGCAAATAGCGACATACAGACTTTCAGCAAGAGGTGTGGGTTTGAGCCCCTGTTGGCGCCGATAAAATAGTTCATCATTAAAGGTTAACCGTAGCGCATTGAGACAGCGGCTAATTTTGGGAGCCGACACATTTAACGCTTTGGCGGCACTATTTGCATGTCCGTTATCAAAAATACTTTTAAATACAAGTAAGGTGAATACATCAAGTTCGCAGATTTGTTTTAGTAATTGATTGCTCATTTGGTCTCGCCTTGCGATGAGTCTGAGTCTGCAGTCACACAGTTTTGCCTAAGCATATCGATACCATTGATTAAGCAGTAAACCGTATGCACAAAATGCATTGTTGGTGGATTAGGTTAGCAGTTGTCGTACGGCTTAACTGTGATCTCAATCTTTAATTTAACAATTGGTTAACCAACAATGCTAGTCATTGGATTGTATGGTGTTTATTTAGGCGATTTTGGGCTGGAGGAGTAATTTAGCGAGCTCATCATCTTCATCAGAGTCGCTCGTAGTTGGTTGGAACAACGACACATCACTCGCGTGACGTAGGCTAGAATTTAGCGGCGCAAATAAAGGTTAATCTCTAAACGTCGACACACCCTCGCTCTTTTATGGGCTGAAATGTGGATTAGTCATTTTGACTCTGCGATAACAATACGTTTGTCGATGTTGCAGAGGGCAGGCTATGTGCGTGGATTGTCTGGTGATCTTCCTTAATCCTTAAACCAATAAACTGGCCGCCTTCATTGACTTGCATTGAAGTACAAGCAACATCACCGTCGACAATCCCATGTGCTTGGATGACTAAGCGCTCGCAAATCAATCGGCCTTTGAAATACCATCAATAATTAATCTCGACACTTTACCTCGCAGTGAACGACTTCCCGTTTGCTCAACAATCACATTCGCCTGTGACAGTA
>NZ_AKZL01000105.1:0-14035 GCF_000282755.1 Shewanella sp. POL2 | reverse complement strand
AATGACCATGGCCGACGCAATTTTGTTACACGAAACTCACGATACATTCGGGCCAATCCGCGTGCTCGACTATGGAGATTCGCGCGTGCTCTCCTTCGGTGACAACGATGAACAAAGCAAAATCCTAAAAACCGCTCCCCATATTCCACAGCATACCTATGTACAGGGCATGATGCTGGTTCTGTTATTTTGTAAACCCAAAAGTGCGATAGTATTGGGTCTGGGTGGCGGTGCACTTATCCATGTGCTGCGCCGATTTGACGCAGCCATCAAGCTAACCGCAGTAGAGCTTCGTCCCACGGTTATCGAACTGGCCAAGCGTTACTTCCAACTCCCAATAGGTAAAAAGCTGAATGTTATCAATGATGATGCCCTCGTCTTTATGGCATCGGCCGAGCATAAAAAAGTCGATGTGATTTTTGCTGATATCTACAGCGCCAAAGGCGTTAACACCGGGCAACTCTCGGCGACCTTCCTTGAGCAATGTACTCAACGGATTAAACCCGATGGCTATTTAGTGCTGAACTGCTGGAAGGAACATAGCCAAAATCGCGAGTTACTCGCCGATTTGCAGCACCATTTTGCCCACGTACATGCCTGCCTCACCAGTGGCGGAAACTGGGTGATTTTTGCTAGCCAAATACCGCAATCACTTGGCGCCAGCGCACTTAAGAGCCAAGCCCAAAGCCTGTCACAACAATTGGATTTTGCCCTTGAGCGTTCACTAACACGTTTTGGCCCTTGGATTTAAGATTAATCTCAGTCAAATGGCGTAAATTAGTTAACCCTAAGACTCAGCTTTGCTATGCTTCTCACTCTCCACAGATATGAGTTGTCACCATGAAAAATAAGAATAAATTTTGTTAAGCGTTATGGCTCTGGCGTGCCTTAACTCTCTCAATGCTAACGCCGAAACCTTTAGTTTTGACACTCGTAATTCACTTAATTCAGATACCTTAGTACTATTCCAAAGTACTGATTCGACAACCTATAGTCTCGATTTTTTGCCCCAGTCGACTCAGGATCAACTCAATCTTGCGGTAGCTGATAATAGTTTTTCGGGTAAACGCGGTGAAATTTTAGAGATTTTAGTCCCGAGCGAAATCGACGCTAAGCGGGTATTACTGGTTGGGATTGGCGATGCTAAAACCCTAACACCTGGTGAAATCAATACCTTAGGTGGCAACATTGCCGCCAAACTTGAAACCGTGCCACAAGCCACGGTACGCGTGCTGACCCAAGGCCTCAGTAACGCACCTCTCTTTGGTTCAGAGCTCGCCCACGGCATTGAGCTGCGTAGCTACCGCTACACTCAATTTAAAACCAGCAATCGCGCCGAGAAGAACTATCAAATCGGCGTTGATGACTTAAGCAAAAACCAAAAACATCATAAGAATCTGCAAGCTATCGAAGCGGGTGTGTTTTTAGCGCGCGATCTTACCAATGCCCCAGCGGGAAACATGTATCCCGAAAGCTTTGCTAACGAGGCGCGTAAACTCAAAGCCCTCGGCGTAAAAGTCACAGTACTCGAAGCCAAAGATATTGAACGCTTAAACCTCGGCGCCTTAGCGGCCGTAGGTAAAGGCAGTGAGCGCCCACCTAAGCTGGTTGTCGCCCACTGGCCCGGCAGCAAAGAAGCACCTATCGCCCTCGTCGGTAAAGGTATTACTTTCGACTCTGGCGGCTACAACATTAAAGCAACAGGCACCTCCATCGCGCGGATGAAGTCCGATATGGCGGGCGCGGCAACTGTACTCGGCACAGTCAAGGCGATGGCGATTCAAAAGGCGCCAGTTAACCTTGTCGCCATTATGCCGATGGCTGAAAATATGGTGTCGGGCCATGCGATGATCCCAGGCGATGTGATTAAAACCGCCCAAGGCCTTACGGTTGAAGTGCTCAACACCGATGCCGAAGGCCGTTTAGTGCTCGCCGATGGTCTCTGGTATGCCCGTGAAAACTACCGCCCATCGGTCATCATTGATGTTGCCACCCTTACAGGCTCAAAAGTCAGTGCGCTAGGCACCGTTTATGCGGGGTTATTTACCGATTCAGAGCCGCTAGTGCAGCAACTCACCTTTGCGGGTCAACAGGTGGGTGAAAAAGTCTGGCGCTTGCCGTTAGATCAAGCCTACGACGACGAGCTAAAATCCACCATCGCCGACTTAAAGAATACCGGTAAAGAAGGCAGCGCGGGAGCATCTGCTGCCGCCATGTTCCTCAAACGGTTTGCGGGTGAGCAGCCTTGGGCTCACCTCGATATCGCTGGTAATGCCTTAACTGCCACCGATACCGCCGTTGTGCCCGCAGGTGCCACAGGCTATGGTGTGCGCCTGCTCAGCACGTGGTTAACCCAGCCTAAGGCGCAAAACTAGAACTTAGAACCTAGAACCTAGAACCTAGAACCTAGAACCTAGAACCTAGAACTTCAGTGGTTTGTTGCAACCGTTTTATGTTTAAAGGGATATCGTCGATATCCCTTTTTTATTGCCCTTCCCTAACGCTACATAACCAAATTAAACAATCGATTAGCCGCTAAGACACGCCAGTGCTGAAAAATCGATTAATCCATCATATCAAACCCAATGAATTCGACAAAATCGATTAGGATGATAGTTTTTATCCGTTATATTTATCGTCGTTAGGTCAGTAATATGCTTCTCATCGACGGGGGAACAAACTAATGCCCGTCACTAAATTCACCATAATCAACTAAATGGAAGCATAAAATGACTCAATCAATTATCAACAGCACCATCAAACCATTCAAAGCCACTGCTTACCACAATGGTGAGTTCGTGCCTGTAACAGAACAAGATCTGTTAGGTAAATGGTCAGTTGTATTCTTCTATCCAGCAGACTTCACTTTCGTTTGCCCAACTGAATTAGGCGACATGGCGGATCACTACGCTAAGTTACAATCTATGGGCGTTGAAGTTTACTCAGTTTCTACTGACACTCACTTCACTCACAAAGCATGGCACGATACTTCTGACACTATTAAGAAGATCAACTTCCCAATGCTGGCAGACCCTACTGGTGTGATCAGCCGTAACTTCGGTGTGATGATCGAAGAAGAAGGTTTAGCACTACGTGGTACTTTCGTGATCAACCCAGAAGGCCAAGTGAAAGTTGCTGAAATCCATGACTTAGGTATCGGCCGTAGCGCTCAAGAACTGGTTCGTAAGATCCAAGCGGCTCAATACGTTGCGACTCACGATGGTGAAGTTTGCCCAGCTAAATGGCAACCTGGTGACGAAACCTTAGCACCATCTTTAGACCTTGTTGGCAAAATCTAATCTCGCCTAAAGGTCAACCCCGCCAATCTGACTCCCCCCTGCATGAGTCAGATTGGCACCCCTCGCGTTTTTCAATATTTTTCAATTTTTACGCTGATTTGGAGTCATCATGTTAGATGCGAATTTAAAAAATCAACTGCAAACCTATCTGCAAAACCTCAAGAGACCAGTTGAACTTGTCGTGTCAGCAGATGAAAGCAAGAAGTCTCAAGAATTAAAAAGCTTAGCCAATGACATCGTTAGCCTTTCCTCTTTAGTGAGCCTCAAAGAAGCTCAAGGCCAACGCACGCCAGCGATGACAGTGGTAAACCCAGAACTCAATACTCAGATTAGCTTTGCTGGTCTGCCTATGGGTCACGAATTTACTTCACTCGTGTTAGCCCTGCTGCACACGGGTGGACACCCAATCAAACTCAGCGACGACATCATCGAGCAGATCCGTAATCTGCCCGGCAAATATGAGTTTGAAACCTATGTGTCACTCACCTGCCAAAACTGCCCTGATGTGATTCAGGCGCTGAATATGATGGCCGCGATCAACCCGAACATCACCAACGTGATGATCGACGGCGCCCTGTTCCAAGATGAAGTGGCGAACCGTAACATTATGGCCGTACCTTCTGTGTACTTAAACGGCGAAGTGTTTGCCGCGGGTCGTATCAGCATTGGTGAGATTTTAAATAAACTCGATACTGGCGCAGCCAGCCGTAAAGCGGAAGAACTTAGCCAAAAAGCCCCATACGAAGTCTTAGTCGTCGGTGGTGGCCCCGCTGGTGCTGCGGCAGCGATTTACGCCGCCCGTAAAGGTCTACGTACTGGAGTGGTGGCCGATAAATTCGGTGGCCAAGTCGCAGAAACTGTTGGTATCGAAAACTTTATATCGGTTAAAGCGACTGAAGGTCCAAAACTGGTGGCAAACCTTGAAGCCCATGTGCGTGACTACGAAGTCGATATCATGGATAACCAAAAAGCCGTTAAACTGGCGAGCGATGGCTTATTCGAACTCGAATTGGCAAGCGGCGCGAAACTGCGCAGCCGTACCATACTACTGGCAACCGGTGCCCGCTGGCGCGAAATGAACGTCCCCGGCGAGAAAGAATACCGCGGTAAAGGCGTAGCCTACTGCCCACACTGTGACGGCCCATTATTTAAAGGCAAACGTGTAGCGGTTATCGGTGGCGGTAACTCAGGTATCGAAGCGGCCATCGACTTAGCCAACATCGTTGAGCATGTCACAGTACTCGAGTTTGATAGCAAACTGCGCGCTGACGATGTATTGCAACGTAAAGCGGCCTCTATGGGTAACATCAAAATCATTACTCAGGCGATGACCACAGAAGTGACAGGCGATGGTACTCGGGTGAATGGCCTGAACTACACCGACCGTACAACGGGTGAAAGCCACCATATCGCGCTGGCAGGGATCTTCGTACAGATCGGTTTAGTGCCCAATGCCGAATGGTTAAAAGGCACTGTGGATTTGACTCCTCGCGGCGAAATCATCGTCGATGAGCGTGGCCAAACCTCTATCCCAGGCGTATTTGCCGCAGGTGACGTGACTAACTCACCTTACAAGCAAATCATCATCGCCATGGGTAGCGGTGCCAATGCCTCACTGGGTGCATTTGATTACTTAATTCGCCATAGCGATGACAGTACCGAAACCAAAACCACAGACACCAAAGCGGCTTAATCTTTAATAATTAACCGCCCAATAAAATAGCCAGCTTACGCTGGCTATTTTATTGATAAGGATTCTCAAACCGAATTTGCATTAGTGTTTCAGGATGATCCACAGCGCCAAAACCAAATTGCGCATAAAGTCCATGGGCATCGCGGGTGGCGAGCATTATGCGTCTTAATCCTTGCAGATCAGGATGTTCCATAATTGCTGCCATCATCATCTTACTTAAACCTAAGCCGCGGTGTGATTCGAGGACAAACACATCGGCAAGGTAGGCAAAGGTGGCTTTATCGGTAATCAGTCGCGCAAAGGCAAGCTGTTGATTATCCCTATCAAATACTCCAAAACATAAACTGTTGCTAAGCGCCTTTTGCAGCAGCGCAGCAGGCATGCCCTGCGCCCAATAACTGTTGGAAATAAAACCATGGATAACATCAAAATCCATTTCCGATAGCTCACTGCTGACTCGATATTCCATTTATCGCTCCAATATAGCGTTAAATACCGCTTAATCTAGGTATGTTTTGTACTCATAAATATCATCAACACCATGCCCAGCAACACCACTTTTGCCAATGAATACATGGCTCCAGCAAAGGAGCCACCACCGTGATAGCTAAAAGCAAGATGGCGATTGATCTCAAATCGAAAAGAGTTAGCCAAGTGGCGATAAGCAAGAAAATAAAATAATGAGGCAGCTGGCCAAATGCCGATAATCAAGGTTTGCCCCTGTGCCTTTGTAGTCAAGACCGCCGAAATCCAGGGAATACAAAGGCAAACCGCATATATCCAAGCAAAACGCTTAAGTAACTGGCGAATCTTTTTGTCTGATAATGACTTCAATCTAAAATTCCTTTTCACCTCTATTTGCCCGCTATCAGCGCGGATCACATCGGCTCGATTTGCTCGACCATCAACTGTAAGGTGAAATTCCCTCGATATTCGTTCACATCCAACTTATAGACGATACGCGCATGTTGAATCGTCGCATCGGGCCAAGTGTGTAAATCCACATTAAAGGCAATCGCATCTAACATCAGGGTACTACATGGGGTTTCAAGCACTAATTTAAGGTGGCGTTCTCCCACTATTCGCTGCTGGATAATCTTAAAATAACCATCGAATAATGGCTCCTCGAAGGACTGCCCCCAAGGTCCGGCATTACGCAGTAACTGGGCGATTTCGAGGGTAAGTTCCGTCGGAGTTAACTCGCCATCGGACCAAAGCTCGCCCGTCAGCTGCTCAGGCTTTAATAGTTCGCGCACTGCATCATCGTAGGCTTTGGCAAAGGTTGCAAAGCCACCGGACTTTAAGGTTAAACCTGCCGCCATTGCATGGCCGCCAAATTTACAAATCAGCCCCGGATGGCGGGAGTTAACTAACTCAAGCAGATCGCGCATATGCAAACCTTTGATGGAGCGCGCCGAGCCTTTAATTTCGCCATTACCCGCGTCGGCAAAGGCGATAACAGGTCTGTGGTATTTATCTTTAATTCGCGAGGCAAGAATACCGATAACCCCTTGGTGCCAATCCTCTTGAAAGAGGGCGATGCCCCATGGGAGCTGTTCTTCATTAAGCTTTAGATATTCAAGACTTTTCAGCGCCTCTTGCTGCATCCCCACCTCAAGCTCGCGTCGCTCTTGGTTGAGGCTATCGAGCTCTGCCGCCATCCGCCTTGCATACATGATGTCTTCGCACAGCAGGGTTTCGACCCCGAGCGCCATTTCATCCAGCCTGCCGGCGGCATTGAGCCTTGGCCCTACGGCAAAGCCAAAGTCCGAGGCGACAATCCGAGCTGGATTACGTTTTGCGACTTCAAGTAGAGCAGTAATGCCCACACGGCAACGGCCACTGCGTACCCGCTGCAATCCCGCCTCGACCAGAATACGATTGTTGGCATCGAGCGATACCACGTCGGCCACAGTGCCAAGGGCGACAATATCCAGCAGAGTGCCAAGGTTAGGCTCGGCAATACCGCGAGCTTGATACCAGTGACGAGCGCGCAGCTCTGCCCTTAGCGCCGTCATCAGATAAAAGGCGACCCCGACGCCAGCGATGGATTTACTGGCAAACTGACAACCGGGCTGATTGGGATTCACTATGGCATCGGCCGCCGGTAACTCATGGCCGGGTAAGTGATGGTCGGTGATCACCACCTGCATGCCAAAGGCCTTGGCGGCAGCTACGCCTTCAATGGAGGAAATACCGTTATCAACAGTAATAAGTAATTCTGCCTGTTTGGTTGCCGCCACGGCGACAATCTCAGGGCTCAGGCCATAACCGTAGTCAAAGCGATTGGGGATCAGATAATCGACTTTACTCGCGCCCATCATTCGTAGCGCGAGGATACACACACTTGTCGAGGTGGCGCCATCGGCATCAAAATCGCCAACGATCAGAATCGACTTATCAAGCTGCATCGCATCGGCAATCAACTTGGCGGCGTGATCTAAGCCCTTCATGGTATCGGGCCTTAACAAGCCTTTAAGTACCAGTTCACACTCGGCGGACATGACTCCACGGCGAGCATAGAGCTGTCTTAACAGCGGCGGAAGGTGAGCGGGTAAATGGCTATCATCAACAGTTGGACGACGGATTATTTTATGGATCAAGGGAACAAACTCTTAAACAATCATGGGGCTAAGATAACAAAAAGGTGAGCTTTAGGCTCACCTTTAATGGGATAAGTTTAGCCGAATTGCGACTATTGGCGCGCTTCTAAAGTACGTAATAAATCCGCAGGTGGTTGATATCCTGGGATCATATTGCCATCTTCTAACACGATAGCAGGCGTGCCGTTAACACCAAAGCTGGTACCTAATTCGTATTGTTCGGCGATTTTAGCATCACAGGTCGCGGCAGAGACTTTTTTACCCGCCTTGGCTTCTGTCATGGCTTTTAATGGATCCTTAGCACACCAAATGGCCTGCATTTCATCGGCATTGGCAGATGGCACACCCGCACGTGGGAAGGCTAAGTAACGCACGGTAATACCCAACTTGTTATACTCGGCCATTTGGCTATGTAACTTGCGGCAATAACCACAGCTCACATCGGTAAACACAGTTACAACGTGCTTTTCATCTTTCGCTTTATACACCAACATATGATCTTCAAGCGGTTTCATCATCGCCAGACGCGGACCAGCAAGCGCGGCTTCTGTCAGGTTTTTCATGCCTTTATCTAAATCATATAAATTCCCATGGAACATTTTTGAACCATCGCGGCTGATATAGAGCACGCCGCGATTAGTCATCGCTTGATATAAACCTTCGATGGGCGAATCCTGCATCGAAATCACTTCAACATCTAACATCTCGCTGAGTTTTTGCTTAATCGCAGCAGTGTCGGGAGTGGTCGCCGTTGCGGCGCTGGCCAGAGGCGCAACAACAAGCGCGAAAACTAAAGATAATGCTCGGGTCAACTTCATGGGACTTCCTATTAAGTAAATCGCTACAGCGAAATATGGGTCAGGTTAATAGACCCTGTATGGGGGCAAAAAGTTACAGACAAGCCAAATAGAATGCAAATTTATACTGTAACTAAATTCAACCATTCACCGTTTTGTGATCCATAAAGCCTATCCCCGTGGATGATGCTGCTGATGTAACTCTTGTAATCTCGCTCGGGCCACATGGGTATAGATTTGAGTTGTCGATAAGTCACTGTGACCTAAAAGTAATTGCACAACCCTAAGATCGGCGCCATGGTTTAGTAAATGGGTGGCGAAGGCATGACGCAAGGTATGGGGTGACAATTCAGTTTCAATTCCAGCTCGGCTCGCGTAGAGCTTAATACGATGCCAAAAGGTTTGCCGCGTCATCATCTGCGAGCGCTTTGAAGGGAACACCACGTCAGATTGAACATAGCCTAAGAGTTCATGCCGCGCCGAAGTTAAATAATGTTCTACGGCGGTTATTGCTACCTCACCCATTGGCACTAAACGCTCTTTACCGCCCTTACCCACAATCCGCACTAAGCCTTGGCGCAAGCTCATCTGCTCCATGGTTAATCCCACCAGCTCGCTCACCCGCAGTCCGGTGGCATATAACAACTCAAGCATAGCTTTATCGCGGCATTCAACGGGGTCGTCCACATTGGGCTCAGCCAGTAACCTATCAACCTGTGACTCGCTTAGAGAATCAGGTAAATGCCGACTTAACTTAGGCGATTCAATCAGTGCCATGGGATCGCCTGCAATCTGTTTGGTCTGCAATAAATAGGTGTAAAAACGCCGTAAACTACTCAGCAAACGTGCACTACTAGTGCGGGCAAATTGTTGCTCGACCCGATAAGCTAAGTAAGCACGAACGTCAGCTTGACCCACATCGCACAAACCCAATCCTTGGCTTTGGAGATAGCGATCAAAATGGCGTAAATCGGTGCGATAGGCACTCAAGGTATTATCACTTAAGCCCTTACTAGACCAAAGATCATCAAGAAATGCATCAATAAGCGGATCACACTGATAGGTTTTAGCCACGAAAACTCCATAAAAAACGGCGTATGGTAGATACGCCGTTGATATTAACTTAATTTCTCCGCGACTGGCAGTCGCCTTTATTTAGGCGGCAGTGACTGCTTTTGCACCGCCACCGCGAATCATTAAACACAGCACAATGACCACTAAGGTTGGCAATAACCACGCCATTCCCTCTTCATACAGCGGTAGGAGAGACAGGGTGGGAGACATACCACTGACCAGATCGATAAAGCTTTGCGCCGCTTCAGTCACGCCTTTACCGTCTTCACCCGTGAGGCTTTTTGCGGCAACCTTCATACCGTCAAAGATGCCAAATAGGAGTGCCACAGACAGGGTCGCACGGTGAGCAAACTGCGGACGAGGGAAATATTCAGTTAAAAAGGTTACCGCGACCAGTGCAATAGCCACAGGGTAAACCGTCATTAATACCGGAATGCTGATATTAATCAGTTGTGACAGCCCAACGTTCGCAATCACAGCACAGATAGCGCTTAATATAATCACCAGAAAACGATAAGACAGCTTTGGCATTAGCTCATTGAAAAACTCAGAACATGCACTCACTAATCCCACCGCCGTAGTTAAACAGGCTAGCGTTACCACTGCCGATAACAACACAGTGCCTAAATTGCCAAACTCACGGGTCACATAGTTAGTTAAAATTTCACCGCCATTTTTAGCACCTGCGGCAATATCACCCGCCGTGGCACCTAAAAAGAACAATGACACATAAACAAAGGCAAGACCGGCTGCGGCAATAAAGGCGGCGCGAATAAGGTACTTAGTCTGTGCGCTAGGCTGCTCGATGCCCTTTTTACGCAGCAGATCGATAATCAACATACCGAACATCAAAGATGCCAAAGTATCCATGGTGTTATAGCCTTCAAGGATACCTTTAGTCAGTGGATGGTTCTTGTAATCACCTACGGCCGCGCCAACATCAGAAGCGGGTAAAAACACCACAGACAAGGCTAAACCTACTAGTAATAACAATAGGATAGGGGTTAATACTTTACCGACGCTGTCGAGTAATTTCCCGGGGAACAATGCCAGCAGCATAGTCACAGTAAAGAAGCACAGGGTATAAATTAGTTGCGACAGATTAAGCGACAAACTGCCGAGCATAATGGTCGCACTAGTGTTGTCGATAAAGGGCTTAGCACCGATTTCATAGGCCACAAGACCCGTACGCGGCGCCGCAAACGCAGGCCCAATAATGATATAAATCGCGATGGCCAATGCGGTTGCCGCAAACACTGGTAGCATAGCCATAACCTTACCTTGAGCCTTAGCAACAGCAATGAGCCCGACTAAAGGTAAACCTACGGCAGTGATGAGAAAACCTAACATAGCAAGGGGCATATTCTCCCCGGCCAACATACCCGCAAAGGGTGGAAAAATTAAGTTACCCGCCCCCAAAAAAAACGCGAAGGTCATAAAACCTAAGCCTAATGTATCCCCGATACTCATCTGATTGTCTTGCACGGAAAGCCCCATCTTGTCTTATTGTTTTTAATAAACTTAAGTGATTATGTGTCGATTAGCCATAGCTAAAACAAAGCCCATCCGGAGTGCAAATCTATGTTTACACAATTCCGTGGTAAATATGTGCGATATCTGCTGAGTTTATAAACAAAAATGAACTAAAAATTGGCTTCACTGCCGATTTATTCACCTAAAAACCCGTTCACCTATCCGTTAATCATAAAATTGATTAAAAATGGGGGCGAAACTAATATCAGAATTTAAAAACCAATACAACAGACAAGATTGTTTTCACCTAAAAAAGCCCTTCAATGCTAATTAACTGCTAACAATGCGTTACCGGGGTAATAAATTAAACCGTTAATTAAGTGAACTTCGACTCAAAACAGCATAAAAAACAAAAAACTAGATCTAAATGGAAGAATGAACTTATTTGTATCAGGCACAAAAATCTTAGCGAATATGCGTTATGCCCTTTAAAATAACGCCAGCCCTTATGGGCGAAATCTTTATTATTCACTTAATGATGTAATTCCCATGGCATTTACCTTTAAACAATTCCACATTGACGACCTTAATTGCGGCATGCCCGTCAGCACCGACGGCGTGATATTAGGCGCATGGGCCCCCCTGTCACAGGCTAAGCATATTCTCGATATTGGTGCGGGAAGTGGATTGTTGAGTTTAATGGCGGCGCAGCGTAGCCAAGGACAAATCACCGCTGTCGAATTAGAAGAAAAAGCCGCAGCGGCCTGTAGATACAATATGACGCAAAGTCCGTGGGCGCAGCGCTGCGAGCTTATACATGGCGATATTCAGCACGTTTGCCAACAACCTGAGTATCAAGGGCATTTCGACCATATCATCTGTAACCCGCCCTACTTTGAGCATGGCCCCAAGGCGAACGAACAACATAGGGCGATGGCGCGCCACACTGACACCTTAGGCTTTACGCCCTTACTCGAGGCGATAAATCAGTGCCTGTCACTTGAGGGCTACGCCAGCCTTATTTTGCCCATTCAAAGCCTGACGCGCTTTAAGGCTTGCCTAGATCAGACTGAGCTTTATCTTGTACAGGAAGTGAGGGTTAGCAGTGTGGAGAATAAGGCCGCCAATCGCGTGTTACTGCTGTTGGCTAAGACTGCGCAGACTACAAGTCACGATGAACCTTGTCAGCACACAGAGCTCATTCTACGCGGGGAAGATGGCCGCTATACCGAGCAAATGATTGCCCTGACCAAAGATTTTTATCTAAAACTGTAATTCAAACGAGTGATAAGGCTCGCAGCAAGAGCCTTATCTTTTGTCGCTAATCTAATATCAGCTATCTACCCATTTATTTTTAATCTCTAGCACTTTATCTAAGTTATCGCTAAATAAGCGCACCAACTCAGGATCGAAATGCACCCCGCTCTGCTCCTGAATATAGTCCATGGTCTTCTCGACTGACCAAGCCTCTTTATAGGGGCGTTTACTGGTCAGGGCGTCAAACACATCGGCGAGGGCAACTATGCGTCCCTCTAAGGGAATGGCTTCGCCTTTCAATCCATTAGGATAACCAGTGCCGTTCCATTTCTCGTGGTGAGTTAAAGACACGGATTTCGCTAACCGCAGCAGCTCAGAATCCGCTTCACCGATAATCTCGGCGCCAATATGGGGATGGGTTTTCATAATGGCAAACTCTTCATCGGTCAACTTACCCGGTTTGAGCATAATACTATCGGGAATACCGATTTTACCTATGTCGTGCATGGGCGCCGCGTGTAATAAATCATCCGCCTGCGCCTCACTCAGGCCGTAGGCCAAGGCCAAAATTTTAGAATAATGGCTCATGCGCAGCACATGGGTACCGGTTTCATTATCTTTATATTCGGCGGCGCGACCTAAACGTTGGATCACTTGCAAGCGAGTGCGGCGCAATTCATCGGCCTGCACTAAGGATAAATGGGTTTTCACCCGCGCTTTGACTACGGTGGCCGAAATCGGCTTCACAATATAATCCACCCCGCCCACGGCAAAGCCCGCCGCTTCATCGTGCTCATCATTTAAGGCGGTGACAAAAATCACAGGGATCGACTGGGTCTCTGGGATATTTTTCAGCAACTGACAGACTTCTAGCCCCGTCATATTGGGCATCATAATATCGAGTAGGATCAGCGATGGCAGCTCAGTTTGCGCGAGGCGCAGGGCCTCTTCGCCACTTTTGGCAAAGATAAGATGGTAATCCTGATGTAAAACTTGCTTGAGCACCCGTAAGTTAACGGGCTCATCATCCACCAACAATAAGGTTTTTTTATGTTCAGATGCAGACTGCATTGCTACTCCTTATTCGCGGTGATAGTACGCCGTAACTCGGTCAATTCGTTATGGGCAATATCAAAATCAAAGTTGTCTAAGGCTTCGGTAATCATGGCCACATGAAGGCGCAGATGCTCATCAATACGAGCCGTGAGTACCTCAAGATCAGACTCTTCAAAACTATGGTGCGCAATCGATGCCAGCAAGGCATCGATATGCGCTAATAATTCTGCGGGATCGCTTGTCCCCATATGGACGGCGGCGGAGGCGCTGGCCGTTGGCATTGTGGTGCCCTCGATATAATCCCCAATCTCGACGAGGGAGTCGCTTACCTTAGCAACAATGGCCTCCATGGCTTCACGCGAAGGTGACTGAGCTTGCGCCAACTGCTCTAACTGTCCAAAGTGCGCCATCCACTGCAATAGACCCAAATTCCCACTGACGCCTTTCAAACTATGGCTTAGGAGCTTAATGGTCACAGTATCTTGGTCACTTATCGCCTGTTGTAGCGCTTGATTTTTCTCTGGCCATTGGGCAATAAACTTCATCAACTCTTTGATAAATTGCGGTTTAGAACCCCACAATTTCACGCCCTTGGCTTCATCGACTAATTGCGTGCTAGCAGGCTGCGAAGAGACAAACTCGGCCTGAGGCGGATTAAGCTGCAACACTCTGGCAATTTCCTGCGTCAACAGCACAAAATCGATGGGCTTATTGGCAAAGCCATCCATACCGGCTTGCTCGGCGGCGCTCTTATCTTGCTCTAGCACGTCTCGCGGTTAACGC
>NZ_AKZL01000104.1:0-14130 GCF_000282755.1 Shewanella sp. POL2 | reverse complement strand
TACGTTACTGCATATTATGGGGACGCTTGATAAACCGTCATCGGGTAAAGTGTTGTTGGCAGGTGAGGATTTATATCAAGTGAGCAGTGCCCGACAGGCGCAGATCCGTAATCAGGATTTAGGCTTTATTTATCAATTTCATCATTTGTTGCCTGAATTTACCGCCCTTGAAAATGTGGCAATGCCGGCATTTATCCAAGGTCGTGATCGCAGCCAAGCGCAAGCCGATGCCAAGGTTTTGCTCGAGAGAGTGGGTCTTGGGCACAGAATGAGCCATATTCCAGCTGAGCTTTCGGGCGGTGAACGGCAACGAGTGGCAATCGCCCGTGCGCTTATCAATAAACCCAAACTCGTACTGGCCGATGAACCTACGGGAAATCTCGATGCGAAGAGCGGCGAGGCCGTGTATGAACTTATTCGCGAATTGGCCAATCAACTCGGTACCGCGTTTGTGGTGGTCACCCACGATCCTAAATTGGCAGCGCGGATGGACAGACAACTGACCATGAAAAATGGTTATCTGCAAGTACCGGAAAGCACCCAATGAAAGGACCATTAGCCCTCTCGATTGGTTGGCGCTTTTACCGTGCGCGCCAATCCAATAGTTTTATTAGCTTTATTTCCTTTGCATCGACAGCGGGTATTGCTCTGGGCGTTGCCGTATTGATTATCGTGCTTTCAGCCATGAATGGTTTTGAGCGCGAGCTAGAGCAACGTTTACTCGGGGTGATCTCCCAAGCCGATGTGGTAGGCGTGAATGAGCCGATTGCTGACTGGCGCGCTGTTGAGCAAACCGCGTTGCAGATTGAAGGCGTTACGGCGGCGGCACCTTTTATTCGTATGCAGGGTTTAGTGCAAAAGCCCGGTGGTTTTCAGGGGCTTGCTGTCGTTGGCATTGATCCTGAACAAGAGGCAAAAGTCTCTACATTGTCGCAATTTATGAATCCCGAGACTTGGCAGAGCTTGAGTGAAGATGATAATCACATCGTCCTTGGTGAAAGTTTGCTGAAAAAATTAGGCCTCGAAGTCGGCGATACGCTGGCACTGTATGTACAAGATCTTGACCCTGAACATGCGGGAAGTTTACGTGCTGCAAAAAGCCATCGCTTTGTGGTGTCAGGTGTGTATCGCTTAGGTGGAGAGCTTGAGTTAACCACCGCGTATATTCCCATGCGTTATGCGGCAAATATCCTTAATTTACATCAAGGCGTGACGGGGGTTCGTATCAGTGTGGCGCAGGTATTTGATGCACCAGCGAAAATTCGCGAGTTAGGCTATGCGTTGAACCAGTCGGTGTATATTAGTGATTGGACCCGTACACAAGGGCACTTATATCAGGATATTCAATTAGTTCGCACCATAATGTACCTGGTATTAGTATTGGTGATCGGGGTGGCTTGCTTCAATATTGTCTCAACACTGGTGATGGCGGTGCGGGATAAAGCCAGCGAAATTGCGATCCTGATGACCATGGGGCTTAGCCGATTATCCGTGATGGGTATTTTTATGGTGCAGGGCGCATTAAACGGTTTAGTGGGGTGTGCGCTCGGAGGGATGATAGGTATCGCAACAGCTATTAATCTCAGTGCAATTGCCCGTAGCATTGAGCAACTCTTTGGGATCCAATTATTGTCTGCCGATGTTTATTTTGTGGATTTTCTTCCCTCCGAACTGCATATGTCGGATGCCTGCTTAGTCATTGCCACAGCGTTTGTGATGAGCCTGATTGCAACGCTCTATCCCGCATGGAAAGCAAGTCAAATTGGCCCTGCGCAGGCATTGGCGGGCAGATAACCAGTGCTGAATATTAATCCAAGTAACGCTAGGCAAACTTAAAATCTCAAAATAAAAAGGCCAGTGATATTATCACTGGCCTTTTTGATATTGTTTCGGATAAAGGTGATTAACGCTTTAAACCTTCGTTCAATAAAGGACGCATGGTTTTGACTAACTCAGTGGTCACTTTCGGAGAACCCGCAACGATATTGCCAGAGATCAGATAGTTATGACCGCCAGTAAAGTCAGTGACTGTGCCACCCGCTTCACGACATAACAGATCGCCAGCAGCGATATCCCATGGCTTTAAGCCAATTTCAAAGAAACCGTCTAAACGGCCTGCGGCCACATAGGCTAAATCTAATGCTGCAGAACCTGTGCGACGTAAGTCTGAACAATGACCAAACACTTCGCCGAAAATGGCCATATAGGTTTCGGTATGTTGACGGGCTTTAAATGGAAAACCTGTACCGATAATGGTTGGTGCTAGTTCGTTGACATTGGTCACGCGGATACGGAAATCGTTTAATTTGGCGCCTTTACCACGGATAGCGGTAAATAATTCTTCACGAACTGGATCATAAACAACGGCAACTTCAGTTTTGCCTTTGTATTGGAGTGCGATAGAAACCGCAAAATGGGGAATGCCTCTAACGAAGTTGTTAGTGCCATCCAGAGGATCGACTATCCAAATATAGTCTTTGTTTTCACCACGATTTTCGCCTTTTTCTTCACCCACGATAGTGTGATCAGGGTAAGATTTGCGAATTTGATAGGTAATAGCAGCTTCTGCTTCCTTATCTACACTGGTAACAAAATCGTTGATACCTTTAGCACTGACTTCAACTCGGTCAAGTTCAGTGTAGGCGCGCATAATAGTTTGGCCAGCCGCGCGGGCAGCGCGAACAGCAATCGTCAGCATCGGATGCATTGCAATCCCCTGGATGTTAAAGAACGTTAAAAATAGCGGGCGGCATTATACTCGATTTGAATGTTATATCAAATACCGATTTTCATATAAGCATTCACGCACGCCTGTGATAGTATTCGCTCCCAGTGTTTTGTGAATTAAATTAAGTCGTTTCATGCTAAGTAATATTCGTGTGATTTTAGTGGGGTACATCGCACCCCGGCAATATTGGCTCGACCGCCAGAGCGATGAAGACCATGGGGTTATCGACCCTGTATCTTGCCGAACCAAGATGTGAAGTGGATGGTCAATCCATTGCCTTGGCCGCAGGCGCTTCGGACATTTTAAAACATCTGGTTAAAGTGGATTCCTTAGAAGAAGCCATCGCCGATTGCAGTTTGGTGATTGCCACCAGTGCCCGTAGCCGTACCTTGGATTGGCCTATGCTCGATCCGCGAGAAGCGGGACAAAAGCTGGTGACCGAAGGGATAACTGGGCCTGTCGCCATCGTCTTTGGTCGTGAAAATCATGGGTTAACTAATGAAGAATTACAGCAATGTACTTACCATGTGGCGATTCCTGCTAACCCTGAATACAGCTCATTGAACCTCGCGCAGGCTGTGCAAATCATTTGTTATGAGACGCGTGTGGCACATTTAGCCCAAACGGCGGTGTCACAAGAGGTTGAAGAATATCCACTCTCTGCCGATCTTGAGCGTTTCTTTGTGCATTTAGAAAGCACCTTATCATCGACAGGTTTTATTATTAAAAACCACCCCGGCCAAGTGATGACTAAGCTACGTCGTCTGTTTAGCCGTGCACGTATCGAAAGCCAAGAGATGAATATTCTTCGAGGCATTTTAACCTCGATCGATAAAGTGGTAGGTAACAAACAAAAATAGCCAAAGTACATTTGGCAAATAACGCTAATCGCGAAGGATTGAAGCATGGGTGTGATAGCTAGGCTAAAAGAAGACATTGAATCTATATATCACCGTGATCCCGCGGCGCGCAGCGCCTTTGAGATCTTGGTCAACTATCCTGGCATGCACGCCATTTGGTTGCATCGGATAAGCCATAAATTATGGAAGCGTGATTGGCGCTTAATGGCCCGTTGTTTATCGACTTTTTCGCGCTGGCTGACGGGAGTGGAGATCCATCCGGGTGCCACCATTGGCGATCGTTTCTTTATCGACCATGGTATGGGCGTGGTGATCGGCGAAACCGCCGAGATTGGCGATGATTGTACTTTGTATCACGGCGTGACACTTGGCGGCACCACTTGGCAGGCAGGTAAACGCCATCCCACACTAGGCAATAACGTGGTCGTGGGCGCAGGGGCTAAGATTTTAGGTCCTATCACTATGCATGATGGGGCGCGTGTCGGCTCTAACTCTGTGGTGGTGAAAGATGTGCCTAAGGATACGACTGTGGTCGGGATCCCTGGGCGCGTGGTCGCCACACCTTCGCCACAATCGAAGGAGAAGTCTGAGCGTCGCAGCGCCATGGCCAAGAAATATGGTTTCGATGCGTATGCTGTGTCTCCTGACAATCCGGATCCTGTCGCGAACGCTATCGGTCAAATGCTGGACCATATGCATTTAATGGATTCAAAAGTGCAGGAATTGTGTCAAGCCATTCAGCGCTTAGGTGGTGATGTATGCACCGAAAGATTGCCAGAGCTGAATGTGGGTGAGTTTAACGACGCGGAAAAAGCCGCCGCCGATAAGCGCCAGAGTGCGCTCGACGAGTTTGATCCCAGCATTTAATTAAGGTGTTTTGCGCAGTGGTGTGTTGATGTTAATTCACATGCTTCTGCCACCGATGATTGCCATTCAATTTCCTCTGTGGTTGCGCGGTTTTTAAACAGAGTAGGCCTAGGTGGTTAGCTTTCATTCCAAGAGAGTGCGTTAGATCCCGATATGGGGGCGATTAGGACGATTAATTGCCCCTTTAGCATTGAATCTTAGGGCAGAAAAAGGTTAAATACCCCACCAAGATGAAAGGGTATTGGTTCGCTGCACGCTTATATACTTGAGTGTTTTACTAGGTTTTATACTTGACTGATTTACTCAGGTATGTTGAAATAACCCCATACCTGTTTGGGAGCTATGGTAGTTATGAAACTTACATCTAAAGGTCGTTATGCAGTAACCGCAATGCTCGATGTGGCCATCCACTCGGCTTCGGGACCGGTTCCCTTAGCGGATATCTCTGAAAGACAAGGGATTTCGCTTTCCTATCTGGAACAACTCTTCGCAAAGTTACGTAAACATGGCCTAGTGGCCAGTGTCCGTGGTCCAGGTGGTGGTTATCGCTTAGGCCTAGAAGCTAATGATATTTCTGTTGGCATGGTGGTCCATGCCGTGGACGAGTCTGTCGATGCGACTCGTTGTCAAGGATTAGGCAATTGCCAGAGTGGAACTCGCTGCTTAACGCACTCGCTCTGGGGCGATTTAAGCAAACAAATTTCAGATTTTTTAGATGGTATCAGTCTTGCTGGCTTAATGCAGAAACGAGATGTGCAGTTTATCTCGCTTAAGCAAGACACTATGCAAAAGGAGCAAAGAGTCAGCTTATAGGCTTTTTGTTATACGATAAAAATTATTTTTGTACGTTGTATGTAGCCTCGGCAGAGACTGCTAAGTACGGAGTGTGTTATGAAGCTTCCTATCTATTTAGATTATGCCGCCACCACGCCAGTTGATCCGCGAGTCGCGGAAAAAATGTTCCAATACATGACGATGGATGGCATCTTCGGTAACCCAGCATCACGTTCTCACCGTTATGGCTGGCAAGCGGAAGAAGCGGTGGATGTGGCGCGCAGCCAAGTGGCTGATCTGATCAATGCTGATCACCGTGAAATCGTGTTTACCTCAGGTGCAACCGAATCAAACAATCTGGCGATCAAAGGCGTAGCGCACTTCTACAATAAGAAAGGCAAGCACATCATCACCAGCAAGACTGAACATAAAGCGGTACTCGATACCTGCCGTCAGCTTGAGCGTGAAGGTTTTGAAGTCACTTACTTAGAGCCAGATGCTAACGGTATCATTCCGATGGAACGTTTAGAAGCGGCGATGCGCGACGACACGATTCTTGTCAGCATCATGCATGTGAATAACGAAATCGGTGTGATCCATGATGTGGATGCTATCGGCGAGTTATGCCGTTCAAAAGGCATTATCTTCCATATGGATGCTGCGCAAAGTGCTGGTAAAGTACCGATTGATGTGCAACGCACTAAAGTAGATCTGATCTCCATTTCTGGCCACAAAATGTATGGTCCTAAAGGGATTGGTGCCTTGTATGTTCGTCGTAAACCCCGTATCCGCTTAGAAGCGCAAATGCACGGTGGTGGTCATGAGCGGGGTATGCGTAGTGGTACTCTGCCAACTCACCAAATCGTCGGTTTAGGTGAAGCTGCGGCGATTGCAAAAGCTGAAATGGCAACAGATGACGCGCGTATTGCTAAGCTGCGTGACAAATTATGGAATGGCATTAAACACATTGAAGAAACCTATATCAACGGTGATATGACTCAGCGTGTGAGTGGCAGTCTCAACGTTAGTTTCAACTATGTTGAAGGTGAGTCACTGATGATGGCCTTAAAAGATTTAGCGGTTTCATCGGGTTCGGCTTGTACCTCAGCCAGTTTAGAACCGAGCTACGTGTTACGTGCACTGGGCTTAAATGATGAAATGGCGCATAGCTCGATTCGTTTCTCTATCGGCCGTTTTACCACCGAAGAAGAAATCGACCACGCTATTGAAGTTATTACTCAATCTATTGATAAATTAAGAGAAATGTCTCCATTGTGGGAAATGTTTAAAGATGGCATCGACCTGAATCAGGTGCAGTGGGCCCATCATTAATTCGACTAATGACAATAGATAATTTTGGAGCAGTATCATGGCTTACAGTGAAAAAGTGATAGATCATTACGAGAACCCACGTAACGTTGGTTCTTTCGATAAAAACGATCCTTCAGTCGTAACCGGTATGGTGGGTGCACCAGCTTGCGGTGACGTGATGAAGTTACAACTGAAAATCGGTGCTGACGGCATTATCGAAGATGCTAAGTTCAAAACCTATGGTTGTGGTAGTGCGATTGCATCAAGCTCACTGGTCACTGAGTGGGTTAAAGGCAAGACAATTGAGCAAGCTGCGGCGATCAAAAACACTGATATAGCTGAAGAGTTAGCTCTGCCACCCGTAAAAATCCACTGTTCTATTTTGGCTGAAGACGCCATTAAAGCGGCGATTGACGAGTACAAATCTAAACAAGCTAAGTAACATCTGGAGTTAAGATGGCAATTACAATGACCCCAGCGGCAACTGAACGCGTCAGGTCTTTCTTAGCAAATCGAGGCAAGGGCATTGGTCTGCGCCTCGGCTTAAAGACGTCAGGCTGTTCAGGTATGGCTTATGTGCTTGAGTTTGTTGATGCACTGAACGATGACGATGAAGTATATGATATTGATGGTGTAAAAATCATTATCGATGCGAAAAGCTTTATCTATCTTCAGGGCATTGAATTGGATTTTGTTAAAGAAGGACTGAACGAAGGTTTCCAATTTAACAACCCGAACGCAAAAGGTGAGTGCGGTTGCGGTGAGAGTTTCACTGTTTAATTGCCGAATTGACGCATGAATTATTTCGAGCTGTTTAAGTTTTCTCCTACCTTCGATATTGACACCGCATTGCTTGCAGAACGCTACCGCGACCTGCAACGTGCGGTTCATCCCGATAAGTTTGCCAATGATACCGAGCAACAACGGCTGTTGTCGGTGCAACGCACCGCACAAGTCAACGACGGTTATCAAACCCTAAAAGACCCCATCCGCCGTGCTGAGCATATGCTCTCCCTGCGTGGTATTGATTTAAGTCATGAGACCACGACAGTGAAAGATACTGCATTTTTAATGCAGCAGATGGAATGGCGTGAAGCACTTGAAGATATTCGTGATAGCGCCGATCCCCAAGCCAGCATTGATGAACTGTACGATTCTTTTGCGACTTACCGCGCTCAGTTGAATAAAGTATTGGCTTCACAGCTGAGCAGTGGCAGTGACGAAGACGCCTTGTTAGCGGCAGATCAAGTTCGCAAACTTAAATTTATGGCAAAATTACACGATGAACTGACGCGTATCGAAGACGCGTTGCTCGATTAATTTTCCTTATTGCAGTTATTTTGCCGATTCCGATTGATTTGAGTCGGCGTTACTAAGTTGGATACATATGGCCCTTTTGCAGATTGCTGAGCCCGGACAAAGTGCCGCGCCGCACCAACATAGACTTGCCGTTGGCATCGATTTAGGTACAACCAATTCACTTGTGGCTGCTGTACGCAGTGGCGTAACGGCAACCTTGCCTGATGAAAACGGACAGCATTCTTTACCTTCGATAGTTCGTTACACTCATGATGGAATTCAAGTGGGTTATGTGGCGGCGTTAAGTTCAGCGCAGGATCCTAAAAACACTATCGTTTCCGTTAAACGTTTCATGGGGCGTAGTCTTGCGGACATCCAAGCAGGTGAGCAATCTTTCCCATATCAATTCGAAGCCAGTGAAAATGGTTTACCGCTGTTTGTGACGCCCCAAGGTCGAGTGAATCCGGTGCAAGTTTCTGCCGAAATTTTACGTCCCCTAATTGAGCGCGCCGAAAAAACCCTTGGCGGTGAGCTGCAAGGCGCAGTGATCACTGTGCCTGCTTATTTCGATGATGCCCAGCGTCAGGGAACTAAGGATGCAGCATCGTTATTGGGTATTAATGTTTTACGCCTATTAAATGAACCCACTGCGGCTGCGATTGCTTATGGCTTAGACTCTAAGCAAGAAGGTGTTATTGCCATTTACGATCTCGGTGGTGGCACCTTTGATATTTCTATTTTGCGTTTAAACCGTGGCGTATTTGAAGTACTGGCTACGGGCGGCGATTCTGCGCTCGGTGGTGATGATTTTGATCATCTTTTACAAGCACATATGCAGCAAGTGTGGCAACTGACTGATATCGACTCTCAGTTAAGTCGCCAGCTATTGATTGAAGCGCGCCGGGTGAAAGAAGCCTTAACCGATTCGAGTGATACTGAGGCTAGTCTTACCCTTGCCGATGGTTCGGTGCTCAAACAAGTGGTTACTAAGGCGCAATTTGAGAGCCTCATCGCTGCGCTTGTGAAGAAAACCATCGCAAGTTGTCGCCGCACCCTACGTGATGCGGGCGTAACGGTTGATGAAGTGCTTGAAACCGTCATGGTTGGCGGCTCTACCCGCGTACCATTAGTACGTGAGCAAGTTGAAGCCTTTTTTGGTAAAGCGCCATTAACTTCAATCGATCCTGACCGTGTTGTCGCCATTGGCGCGGCCATTCAGGCTGATATTTTGGTCGGTAACAAACCCGAATCTGAATTATTACTGCTCGATGTGATCCCCTTGTCGTTAGGGATTGAAACGATGGGCGGTTTAGTGGAGAAAGTGGTGTCTCGTAACACGACTATCCCCGTGGCACGCGCCCAAGAGTTTACCACCTTTAAGGATGGGCAAACGGCGATGGCGTTCCATGTCGTGCAGGGTGAGCGAGAGTTAGTTGACGATTGCCGCTCTCTAGCACGCTTCACCTTAAAAGGTATTCCACCGTTAGCGGCAGGTGCTGCCCATATCCGGGTGACCTTCCAAGTGGATGCTGATGGATTATTAAGTGTGACGGCCATGGAGAAATCCACTGGTGTGCAATCGAGCATTCAGGTCAAGCCTTCGTTTGGTTTATCGGATACTGAGATCGCGACTATGCTCAAAGACTCGATGAAGCATGCTAAAGAAGATATCAGCCGCCGTATGCTGGCTGAGCAGCAAGTTGAGGCGGCGAGGGTGCTTGAGTCCTTGAATGCGGCGCTCTCAAAAGATGGTGACTTACTCACAAGCGATGAGCGTCAGCAGATTGATACTGTGATGGCAGAGCTGGTTCACGTCGCTGGCGGTGATGATGCTGATGCAATTAAAAATGCGATCGAAACTCTTGATGAACATACTCAAGATTTTGCCGCAAAACGTATGGATAATTCTATTCGAGTGGCCTTTAAAGGTCAGTCAATTGACAAGATATAGGTGATGTGATGCCCCAGTTAGTCTTTCTTCCCCATGCTGAGTTGTGTCCCGATGGCGCAGTGTTGGAAGCTGAAGTAGGTGAAACGATTCTCGATGTGGCGCTGCGCAATGGCATCAATATCGAACATGCCTGTGAAAAATCCTGTGCTTGCACTACGTGCCATTGCATTGTGCGTGAAGGATTTGATGAGCTAGAGCCAAGTGATGAACTTGAAGACGATATGCTTGATAAAGCTTGGGGACTCGAGCCTGAGAGCCGCTTATCCTGTCAGGCTAAAGTGGTTGATTGCGATCTGGTGATTGAAATGCCTAAATACACTGTCAATATGGTGAGCGAAGGCTAAGTCACTTTTGTGCTGAAATCGCCAAAAACCAGTCCTAGTGACTGGTTTTTGGCTTTTGTAGACTAGCATTTGCGCAAGCAATAATAGCCATGATTGATTTATCCTTAAGCAAGCGTATTATGCGCTCAAAATGAAATGGTTGTCGGAGACCAGAATGAGAATCGCGATCCTATCGCAAGGGCCTGAGCTATATTCCACAAAGCGACTCGTTGAGGCTGCGACATTACGTGGTCACGAAGTCAAAGTGATCAATCCGCTCGAATGCTATATGAACATCAATATGCGCCAATCGAGCATTCATATTGGTGGTGAAGAATTACCGCCCTTTGATGCGGTGATCCCACGCATAGGCGCATCAATTACCTTTTATGGCTCTGCGGTATTGCGCCAGTTTGAGATGATGGGCGTCTATGCGCTCAATGATTCTGTCGGCATTTCACGCTCCCGCGATAAGCTGCGTTCAATGCAGTTGATGTCACGTCGTGGTATTGGTTTGCCGATCACCGGCTTTGCCAATAAGCCAAGCGATATTCCTGATTTAATCGATATGGTTGGTGGTGCGCCGCTAGTGATTAAATTGCTTGAGGGCACTCAAGGTATTGGCGTTGTTTTGGCTGAAACCCGTAAAGCGGCCGAAAGCGTGATTGAAGCTTTTATGGGATTAAAGGCTAATATCATGGTACAAGAATATATCAAAGAAGCTAACGGTGCGGATATTCGTTGTTTTGTCCTTGGTGATAAAGTCGTCGCTGCGATGAAGCGCCAAGCCATGCCAGGGGAGTTTCGCTCAAACCTCCACCGTGGCGGTACGGCGAGTTTAGTTAAACTCACGCCAGAAGAACGCTCAGTGGCTATTCGTGCCGCTAAGACCATGGGCCTGAACGTTGCGGGTGTGGATTTATTGCGTTCCAACCATGGCCCATTAGTGATGGAAGTGAATTCTTCACCAGGCCTTGAAGGGATCGAAGGTGCTACAACTAAGGATGTCGCTGGGGCGATAATCGAGTTTGTTGAGAAAAACGCAATTAAGACAAAAAAAACAACTCAAGCGTAAAGTGAGTGGTGATTAAGCTAAACTCAGGTGAAATGCGTTGAAATGTCCGTTTGCATAGGGGAAAGAGGATGTCATTAAAGTGGATTGATTCATTAGATATCGCCTTGGAATTACTGGAAAAACATTCAGATGTTGATCCCCGCAAACTGCATTTTACCGAGTTGTATGAGTGGGTGTTAGCGCTAGAGGATTTTGATGACGATCCTAAACATTGCAATGAAAAGGTATTAGAAGCTATTCAACAATGCTGGATCGAAGAAAAATAACATCAGTTACTCACCATGTTGTTGCGGCAACTTGTCCACGAAAAAACTAATTGGTGTGACATCTATCACGCTTATTTGGCTGTGAAATGGGATTTTAGTCGGAGTTTGATCAGTATCAAATTCCTTTTTATTGAATAACGTACCTTGTTACTTATCGGTTAAGCAGTTAACCGCTTAATATTATTCTCGCAACGCAAGGATGTTCACATGAAACTTTTGTTTGCTATGTTATTCACACTGTTACCCGCGTTGGCATGGGCTCATCCTGGTCATGGCGGTGTCGGTTTATTCCATCATTTGCTCGATTTAGCGCCAGCGGTTATTTTGGTTGCTTTGATTGCTTGGGCTGGAATTTGGGCAAAAAATAGAAAGTAAGCTAATTTGATAATGCTTACTCCTGTATTCATCTCCTTAGAGATATCTCGATAATAAATTGCCAGTTGCCCTTAAATGACAACTGGCGTTTTTTTGTGTGATCAATCTGGTTACAAATCCAGCCAATGTGCGCAATATCTCAGACTTATGTGCTTTAAAGATAGGATTTACTTTTTAAATTTCGTATAATCCGCGCGAATTTTTTCAAACTTGCTGACAAAGGAAGCTTGTTATGGCGATCGAACGCACATTTTCTATCATTAAGCCTGATGCTGTTGCTAAAAACCACATCGGTGCAATCTACAACCGTTTTGAAACTGCTGGTCTGAAGATCGTTGCAGCTAAAATGTTACACCTGACTAAAGAACAAGCTGAAGGTTTCTATGCTGAGCATAGCGAGCGTGGCTTCTTCGGTGCTCTGGTTGCTTTCATGACTTCTGGCCCAATCATGGTTCAAGTATTAGAAGGCGAAAACGCTGTTTTAGCTCACCGCGAAATTTTAGGTGCAACTAACCCAGCTCAAGCGGCTCCTGGTACTATCCGTGCTGATTTCGCTCAAAGCATCGACGAAAACGCAGCTCACGGTTCAGATTCTTTAGCATCTGCAGAACGTGAAATTGCTTACTTCTTCAGTGCTGAAGAACTGTGTCCACGTACTCGTTAATTTGAGTGCGGACCGAAGAAGGGAGCCTTAGTGCTCCTTTTTTTTGGCTGCATTTTGCTAACTACGCCAAGGACAAAGTGTTTAATGCTAGTAACAGGTTATTTTTATTAAGTTTTTAAAAAAATTTAAAAAACTTCCTTGAAATCCGCTTTCCTATCCTTATATCTATTGCAGGATCGCTCGATGAGGATCCCAATCGATTCTGTGCCGTTAGGACAGAAGTTAATTTAGGCGAAACAAATGTGTGTTTTCAACCTGAAAACCGTTCGCCAATTTCCCATATTGCTTAAGATAAGGATATGAATATGCGTACTTATGATTTAACTCCTCTTTACCGTAGTGCTATTGGTTTTGATCGTTTAGCCCAGATGGCAGAACATGCTGCCGCCAATAATGGCAACTCAGGTTATCCTCCATATAACATTGAACTCCTCGGCGAAAATCGTTATCGCATTACGATGGCCGTGGCAGGATTCTCGATGGAAGAGCTTGAGATCAGTAGCGAAGGTGAGAAATTACTGGTTAAAGGCAATAAGGCCGAAAGCCAAACTGAGCGTAAATACTTATACCAAGGTATTGCCGAGCGCGGTTTTGAGCGCACCTTCCAACTGGCTGATTATGTGACCGTATTGGGTGCCAGCTTAGAGAATGGTTTATTGAACATTGATTTAGTGCGTGAGATCCCAGAAGCGTTAAAACCACGCAAGATTGAAATCACCACCTCGCGCTTATTAGATAGTCAATCCTAATCCAGCATCGCGCGGATAAAGAAGGGGAGCTAAATGCTCCCCTTCTTGTTATCTCTTGTCTGGCTCGAATTGGAGATGTTTTCTAAGCGTTATCTTTATATAAGCTCTTTAGGCTTTCATCGCTTTTTCGCCGCGAGCTAAGCCGACAACGCCCGAGCGCGATACTTCAACGACTTTGGTCACTTCACCCATGGAATGAATAAAGGCATCGAGTTTTTCGGTCGTGCCCACCAATTGGATGGTGTAAAGATTGGCGGTGACATCGACAATCTGCCCACGGAAGATATCGGCGGTGCGCTTAATTTCTTCCCTAAGCTCCCCTTGGGCACGGACTTTAACCAGTGCCAGTTCCCGCTCAATATAAGCTGACTCGGTGACATTCGACACCTTGAGCACATCGACCAACTTGTGCAGTTGTTTCTCGATTTGCTCAAGCACTTTCTCATCTGCAACCAGTGAGATATTAAGACGTGACAAGGTATTATCATCGGTCGGCGCCACGGTTAAGCTTTCAATGTTATAACCGCGCTGGGAAAAGAGGCCGACAACACGGGATAGGGCGCCGGACTGGTTTTCGAGTAATACAGATATAATTCGACGCATTAGCATTTCTCCGTTTTGCTTAACCACATTTCATTCATCGCGCCGCCGCGGATAAGCATCGGATATACGTGCTCAGTCTCATCCACCATAATGTCGATAAATACCAGTCTGTCTTTCATGGCAAGGGCTTCGGCCATCTTAGACTCAAGCTCTGCAGGATCGCTAATCGTCATGCCAACATGGCCATAGGCTTCGGCAATTTTGGCGAAGTTGGGTACCGAATCCATATAGGAATGGGAATGGCGACCCGAGTAGATCATATCCTGCCACTGTTTGACCATGCCG